>NZ_LZIX01000078.1:0-87361 GCF_001666955.1 Mycobacterium sp. E735
CCCAGCCCGCCGCAGGGTGTCTGGCACGTTGGGCCCCTGCCCATTCGCGCGTACGCGCTGTTCATCATCACCGGGATCGTGGTGGCGCTGTTGATCGGCGCCCGCCCACCAGCCCGAACGGCACCACCCACAACGCGATGTCATAGATGACGCCGCGCTGTCCGCCGCGGGCCTCCCAGCGGCGGTCGCCGATCAACAGCGCCACCACGATCCCGGTGATGATGAACAGCGCGTACGCGCGAATGGGCAGGGGCCCAACGTGCCAGACACCCTGCGGCGGGCTGGGAAAGTACGTCGGCAACGTCGTCATCGGGCGGACGCCTTCTGCCGGACGCCGGCGGCCAGTTCCTCGGTCAGTTCCCGCAGCGCGGGCAGGCCACCCGCACCGAGCGCCGACACCAGCGCCGAACCGACGATCACGCCGTCGGCGTAGCTGCCGATTTGGGCGGCCTGCTCGCGCGACCGCACCCCGAGGCCGACGCCGACGGGTATGTCCGACACCGCCTTCACGCGCTGCACCAACTCGGGCGCGGCCTGCGACACCGCGTCACGCGCCCCGGTGACGCCCATCGTGGAAGCGGCGTAGACGAATCCGCGTGACGCGTCGACGGTCATGGCCAACCGTTCCGGCGTCGACGACGGCGCGACGAGAAAAATGCGGTCCAACCGATGCTCCTCAGCTGCCGTCAGCCACCGCCCGGCTTCGTCGGGGATGAGGTCAGGAGTGATCAAGCCGTGCCCGCCAGCCGCCGCGAGGTCACGCGCGAACGCGTCGACCCCGTAGCGCACCACGGGATTCCAATAGGTCATCACCACCGCGCGGCCGCCGGCCGCACTGATCGCCTCGACCGCGGCAAGCGTGTCCCGGACCCGCACTCCGCCCTGCAGCGCGGCCTCCGTGGCGCGGGCGATGGTCGGCCCGTCCATGCCGGGGTCCGAGTAGGGCACGCCGACTTCGATGATGTCGCAACCGGATTCGACCAGGGCGAGCATTCCGTCCACCGAGCCCGGCACGTCGGGGTAGCCGGTGGGCAGGTAGCCGATCAGGGCCGCGCGATTCTCCTGGCGGCACATGTCGAAGACCGGCCCCAGCCTGCTGCCATGCCTCTGCTGAACGCTCATCGCTCGCCGGGTCCCATCAGGCCGAACCATTTCGCGGCAGTCTCGACATCCTTGTCACCGCGGCCCGACAGGTTCACCACGATGATCGAGCCCTGCCCCAATTCGAGGCCCAGCTTGACCGCGCCGGCGACCGCGTGGGCCGATTCGATGGCCGGGATGATGCCCTCGGAGCGGCACAGCAGCGCGAATGCGTCCATCGCCTCCGCGTCGGTGATCGGCCGATATTCCGCGCGCCCGATCTCCTTGAGGTACGCGTGCTCGGGGCCCACGCCCGGATAGTCGAGACCCGCTGAGATCGAATGCGATTCGATGGTCTGGCCGTCCTCGTCCTGCAGCAGGTAGGAGAACGACCCCTGGAACGCGCCCGGCGAACCACCGGCGAAAGTCGCGGCGTGCCTTCCGGTCTCGACGCCATCCCCGGCCGCCTCGAAGCCCACCAGGCGCACCCCCGGATCGTCGATGAACGGGTGGAAGATGCCGATGGCGTTGGATCCACCGCCGACGCAGGCCACGACGGCGTCGGGCAACCGGCCCGCCTGGGCCTGGATCTGCACGCGCGCCTCCAACCCGATGATCCGCTGGAAATCGCGCACCATCGCGGGGAAAGGATGCGGCCCGGCGGCGGTGCCGAAGCAGTAGTAGGTGTTGTCGGCGTTGGTCACCCAGTCACGGAACGCCTCGTTGATGGCGTCTTTGAGCGTCTTGGATCCGCTCTCCACCGACACCACCTCGGCGCCCAGCAGTCGCATCCGTGCCACGTTGAGCGCCTGGCGCGCGGTGTCCACGGCGCCCATGTAGATGACGCACTCCAGGCCCAGCAGGGCGCACGCGGTGGCCGTGGCGACGCCGTGCTGCCCGGCCCCGGTCTCGGCGATGACCCGGTTCTTGCCCATCCTCTTCGCCAGCAGCGCCTGACCGAGGACGTTGTTGATCTTGTGAGAACCGGTGTGGTTCAAGTCTTCTCGCTTGAGGAAGATGCGCGCCGATCCGGCATGCTCGGACAGCCGGGTGGCCTCGTACAGCGGCGAAGGCCGGCCGGCGTAGTTGGCCTGCAAGTCGTCCAGGGTGTCCAGGAAATCGGGGTTGATGCGTTCCTTCTCGTAGGCGGCGGTGACCTCTTCGATCACCGCCATCAACGCCTCGGCCACGTAGCGGCCGCCATACACGCCGAAATGGCCACCAGCATCGGGTTCGTGGCTGGTGGGTTCGGCGACGGCTGCACTCGGAAGGGGAAGGTCCGGGCGGGACAGATTGACCATCACCAAGGCTCTACGCGGGGACGGCTCATGAGGTTCAACGTTTCAGCGCCGGGACTCTTCAAGTGACTTGACGACTAGCGAGACGGTTTCGGACAAGACGGGTGGGTCCCCGCGGTGACCAGGTCGGCGACCGCGGCGCGCGGGTCACCGCTTTTGACCAGACCCTCGCCGACCAAGACGGCGTCCGCACCCGCTCCGGCGTACGCCAACAGGTCGCCGGTGCCGCGGACCCCGGACTCGGCGATCCTGATCACGTTGCTCGGCAGCCCGGGAGCGATGCGCGCGAAGCAATCCCGGTCGACCTCCAGCGTCGCGAGATCGCGTGCGTTGACACCGATTACGTTGGCCCCGGCCTTCAGCGCCCGGTCGGCCTCCTCCTCGGTGTGCACCTCGACGAGGGCCGTCATGCCGAGTGATTCGGTGCGGTCCAACATCGACACCAACGCCGACTGGTCGAGCGCGGCAACGATGAGCAGCAGCATGTCGGCGCCGTGCGCGCGGGCTTCGTGGATCTGATACGGCTGCACGACAAAGTCTTTGCGCAAGACCGGGATCGAGACGGCCGCGCGAACCGCGTCCAGGTCGTCGAGCGATCCGTGAAAGCGCCGCTCCTCGGTCAAGACGCTGATGATCCGGGCACCACCGTCCTCGTACGCGCGGGCCAGCTTCGCCGGATCGGCAATGGTCGCCAGGGAACCCGCCGACGGACTGGCGCGCTTGACCTCGGCGATGACACCGATGCCGGGCTCGCGCAGGGCGGCCATCACATCGCGCGGCGGCGGCGCGGCGGCAGCGGCGGCTTTGATTTCGGAAAGGCTGATGAGGGCTTCGCGCGCCGCAACGTCGGCCCGGACTCCCTCGAGGATGGAGTCAAGCACGGTAGCCGGACTCATGCCTGTTGCTTCCCTTCGCGCCGTTACCCATCGTCACCCCGCGGCCAACCTGACAACCCTGAGCCGATTGCGACGACGTGAATGAAGGGTAGCGGCCCTCGGCTCGCGGCCCGTCACCGACCCTCGGTGTCCGAGTCGCGCGGCCGATCGATCGGGTCCCGCGTCGGGTCACAGCCCTCGTCAAGCGCGTCCCAGATCATCCGCTCCGACATTTTCGGCGTCTCCGGCTTCTCCAGCATCGCGCCATCGGCGTCGTCGCGGAGCGCATTTGAGCGGCGCGTCGCGGGCGCGGCGTACTTTTCCGCGCTCAACCGGGTCGCGCCGGCGTCGCCGGCCGACCGCAGCAACAGGACGGCCGCGACAAGGGTGCATGCGGCGGCGGCCACTGCGATGCCCGCGCCGACGTAGCGCCGCTCGCTGCCCACCAGCGACATCACGGCGACATGCGCCAGGTCGGCCCCGCGCACGGCGACGTCCGGCAGCGCCCACAGGCTGACCCCGAGATATCCGACCGCCAGGCTCGCCAGCGCCAGTAGCCCCGCCAGCACCCGCAGCGGCCAGCCGCGCACCGCGATCGCCGCCACAGCCGTCGCCAGCATGAGCACCGCCAACGGCAGCAGCGCCGTCGACCACGACGCGCCGGACAGCGTCACCTCGCGGGGCGGGCTCAGCCCGTCGAACGACCGGATCACCACCCACGGCAGCCGCGACGCCGCCCATAACGCCGCGGCGGACAGCACCAGCAACGCCTGCGCCACCCCGACGGACAGCCGCGCACGCCGCGGCGCCTCAGCCATGGTGGTCGGCATCCGGGGCGGTGAGGGTCTCGGCGGCGGCGATCGCGTTGAGCACCGCGCGCGCCTTGTTCGAGGCCTCGGTGTACTCGTACGGGCCGTTGGAGTCGGCCACCACCCCGCCGCCGGCCTGAACATAGGCCGTGCCGTCACGCATCAACGCGGTCCGGATCGCGATCGCGAAATCGGCGTTGCCGGCGAAGTCGAGGTAACCGACCACACCGCCGTAGAGCCCGCGCCGCGTCTTCTCCACCTCTTCGATCAGCTCCATGGCCCGCACCTTCGGCGCGCCCGACAGCGTGCCGGCCGGAAAGCACGCCGTCACGGCGTCCAGGGCGGTCCGCCCCTCGGCGAGCATCCCGGTCACCGTCGACACCAGGTGCATGACGTGGCTGTAGCGCTCGATGTGGCTGTAGTCCTCGACGCGCACGGTGCCCGGCGCGCACACGCGGCCAAGGTCGTTGCGCCCCAGGTCGACCAGCATCAGGTGCTCGGCGCGCTCCTTCTCGTCGGCGAGCAGTTCCTTTTCCAGCAGCTGGTCCTCTTCGTCGGTCTGCCCGCGCCACCGGGTTCCGGCGATCGGATGCGTCGTCGCCCAGCCGTCGTGCACGGTGACCAGCGCCTCGGGGCTGGAGCCGACGACCGAAAAGTCCGTTCCGCCACTGCCATCCGGGACGTGCAGCAGGTACATGTAGGGGCTCGGATTGGTGACCCGCAGCATCCGGTACACGTCGATCGGATCGACGTCGGTGTCCATCTCGAAGCGCTGGGAGGGGACAACCTGGAACGCCTCGCCGGCGGCGATCTGCTCGACGAGGTAGTCGACGATCTTGCCGTATTCCTCGACGCTGCGCTGCGAGCGATACCGCGGCTCGGGCCTGTCGAACGTGGCGACCGTGGACGGCAGCGGCTGACCCAGCGCCGCGGTCATCACGTCCAGCCGGGCGACCGCGTCGTCGTAGGCCTGGTCGACGCGCTCGTCGGTGCCGTTCCAGTTCACCGCGTTGGCGATCAGCGTGATGGTGCCCTCGTGGTGGTCGACCGCGGCCACGTCGGTGGCCAGCAGCAGCAACATGTCCGGCAGGTGCAGGTCGTCGACCGCCAGCTCGGGTAACCGCTCCAGCCGCCGCACCATGTCGTAGGCGAACAGACCGACCATGCCGCCGGACAGCGGCGGCAGCCCGGGCAGCGCGCCGGTGGCCAGCAGCTCGCACGTGGCCCGCAGCGCGTGCAGCGGGTCGCCGCCGGTGGGCGCGTCCTGCGGCACGGCGCCCAACCACACCGCCTCGCCGTCGCGGACGGTCAGCGCCGACGGCGCACCGGCACCGATGAAGGACCAGCGCGACCAGGATCGGCCGTGCTCGGCCGATTCCAGCAGGAACGTGCCGGGACGATTGGCGGCCAGTTTGCGGTAGGCCGACAGTGGTGTCTCGCTGTCGGCCAGCACCTTGCGGGTCACCGGAACCACGCGGTGCTCGGCCGCCAGCAGGCGAAAGTCCTCTCGTGAGGTCGTCTCGGCGAGGTGGGCGTGCACCGAACCATCCTCCCAGATGGGTCGCCGGGGCTCGCGTGCGTAGCGTCGGCTGCGCTTCCCTGGGGCCAAAACTCGCCGTGGCGTTACGCTCGCGGCATGAAAACTGGTGACACGGTCGAGGACTTCGAACTTCCCGATCAGACGGGCGCGCCGCGCAGGCTCAGCGAGCTGCTGTCCGGGGGGCCGGTGGTGCTGTTCTTCTACCCCGCCGCGATGACGCCCGGCTGCACCAAGGAGGCCTGTCACTTCCGGGACCTGGCCGCGGAATTCGCGGCCGTGGGCGCCAATCGGGTGGGCATCAGCGCCGATCCGGTGCAGAAGCAGGCCAAGTTCGCCGACATGCAGAAGTTCGACTACCCGCTGCTGTCGGACACCGAGGGCACGGTCGCCACGCAGTTCGGCGTCAAGCGCGGCCTGCTCGGCAAGCTGATGCCGGTCAAGCGAACCACCTTCGTCATCGACACCGATCGCACGGTGCTCAACGTGATTTCGAGCGAGTTCAGCATGGACACCCATGCCGACAAGGCGTTGGAGACACTGCGCGGCCGGTCAGCGGCTACGGGCTGACCGCCAGGAACACGTAGGCGGCGAGCAGCACCAGATGCAGCTCGCCCTGCAGCCGGGTGGCGCGCCCGGGAACGACCGTCAGCATGCTGATCACGACGGTCAGCGCCAGCAGCACCAGCTGGATGGGTCCCAGCCCGAGCACCAGCGGTCCCTTGAGCCAGATCGACGCCAGCGCGATCACCGGGATCGTGAGCCCGATGCTGGCCATCGCCGAGCCGTACGCCAAGTTCAGGCTGGTCTGGATCCGGCCCTGCCGCGCGGCCCGCGCGGCCGCCAGGGTCTCCGGCAGCAACACCAGCGTGGCGATCACCACGCCGACGAACGACTGCGGGAAGCCGACCGCGGTCACCGCGTGCTCGACGGCCGGCGACTCCTCCTCGGCCAGCCCGACCACCGCGACGAGGGCGACCAACAGCAGCCCCAGGCTCCCCAGCGCGGCGCCGCGGCTCGGCGGCTCGGCATGGCTCTCGTCCTCGAAGAGCCGCTTCTTCTGGCCCTTCTGCGCGACCGGCAGGAAGAAGTCGCGGTGCCGCACCGTCTGCGTGAAGACGAAGACCAGGTACACCAGCAACGACGCGACCGCCGCGAACGCCAGCTGGCCCGGCGAGAATTCGCGGCCCACCTGGCTGGTGGTGAACGACGGCAGCACCAGGCTCAGCGTCGCCAGCGTGGTGACCGTGGCCAACGCGGCGCCGCTGCCCTCGGCGTTGAAGAGCGTCACCCCGTAGCGCCGGGAGCCGAGCAGCAGCGACAGCCCCGCGATGCCGTTGGTGGTGATCATCGCCGCGGCGAAGACGGTGTCCCTGGCCAGCGTCGCGGCCTCGTTGCCCCCGGACGCCATCAGCGAGACGATGAGCGCCACCTCGATCACCGTCACCGCGGCCGCCAGGATCAGCGAGCCGAACGGCTCACCGGCCCGGGCCGCGACAACCTCCGCGTGGTGCACCGCCGCCAGCACGGAGCCTATGAGCAACGCCGCCACCAGCGCGACCAGCATCGGGCCCAGCTTCTCGCCCCAGATCACGGCCAGCACGGCGACGGCTAGCAGCGGCACGACCGCGGTCCACGACACCCGACTCAACATCGCCCGCCATTCTCATCCACGGCTCGCGACGCGGCGACTTCGGACCTCGGTCCCGATCCCCCGGCCCGTGCGACGACGATGCCCGACACCCTGAGCCGAAAGTCCTCGGACGTCCGCGACCAAAGCCCCTACGTTTGCGCGACGGGGTTTCATACGGTCGCAACATTCGCCTCGGCTTCACACGGGCTCGGCCGGACGGAAGTCAATACAGCCATATCCGAACGCTGAGCTCTCAGCGCGGCCGGAGCAAAAGGGGGAGCGGTGTTTGCTATCCATATCACCGCCGAAAGTGGCACCAATGGTCCGATTCCAAACCATCTCCGCAGTGCGAGAACCGAGGATCGCGACGCCTGGGTTTCCAAGGCGCTCTGCCGCACCGGCGACCCAGACGGGTTGTTCGTTCGCGGCGCCGCCCAGAGAAAGGCAGCGACGATCTGCCGGCGCTGCCCAGTGGTCCTGGAGTGCGGCGCCGACGCGCTCGACAACCGGGTCGAGTGGGGCGTTTGGGGCGGCATGACGGAACGCCAGCGACGCACCCTGCTCAGGCAGCACTCCGACGTGGTGTCTTGGATCGACTTCCTGGCCGCCGCCCGGGCGCAGCGTCGCACCGCGATTTAGCAACCCGGGGCGCGCCGCCCGGGCATCAACCTACGACTCCGGTTGCAGCAGCAGGTCGGCGTCGAAGCAGCTGTGGTCGCCGGTGTGGCAGGCGCCGCCCACCTGGTCGACCGTCAGCAGCACGGTGTCCCCGTCGCAGTCCAGCCGCACCGAGTACACGTATTGGGTGTGGCCGGACGTCGCGCCCTTGACCCACTGCTCGCCGCGCGACCGCGAAAAATAGGTCGCCTCACGGGTTGCCAGGGTGCGGGCCAGCGCCGCGTCGTCCATCCAGGCGACCATCAGCACGTCCCCGGTGCCGCGCTCCTGCGCGACGGCGGCGATCAGGCCTTCGGCGTTGCGCTTCAGCCGCGCGGCGATCTGCGGGTCGAGCGTCATCGCACCGTGATCCCTTCCGCGGCCATGGCGGCCTTCACCTGGCCGATGGTCAGCTCCCGGAAGTGAAAGACGCTGGCCGCCAGCACCGCATCGGCACCGGCGGCGACGGCGGGCGCGAAATGTTCGGCCGCGCCGGCACCGCCGCTGGCGATCACCGGCACCGTGACCGCCGAGCGCACCGCCCGCAGCATCGGCAGGTCGAACCCGGCCTTGGTGCCGTCGGCGTCCATCGAGTTCAGCAGGATCTCCCCGACGCCCAGATCGGCGCCGCGCGAAGCCCACTCGACGGCGTCGATCCCGGTCCCGCGGCGTCCGCCGTGCGTGGTGACCTCCCAGCCCGACGGTGTCGGCACCGACTCCGGGGGCACCGTGCGGGCGTCGACCGACAGCACGATGCATTGCGAACCGAATTGCCTTGCCATTTCTTCCAACAGGTCGGGGCGGGCGATCGCGGCGGTGTTGATCGAAACCTTGTCGGCCCCGGCACGCAGCAAGACGTCGACGTCGGCCACCGTGCGCACGCCGCCGCCGACGGTCAGCGGGATGAAGACCTGCTCGGCCGTGCGGCGCACCACGTCCAGCATCGTGGCCCGACCCGAGGAGGAGGCGGTGACGTCGAGAAAGGTGAGCTCGTCGGCGCCTTCGGCGTCGTAGGCGGCGGCGAGTTCGACGGGATCGCCCGCGTCGCGCAGGTTTTCGAAGTTGACCCCCTTGACCACCCGCCCGGCGTCGACGTCCAGGCACGGAATCACCCGCACCGCAAGCCCATTACCGGACGACATCTCAGAAGTCCTCCGGCCGGCCGGTGCTGCGCAGCACCTCGAGTATCTCGGCGTGGGCGCGGGGCCCGGCGGCCAGCGCGGAATCCGACGCGGGCGTCCACGGTTCGCCGTGGACGTCGGTGACGACGCCGCCCGCCGCCCGCACCAGCGCCACCCCGGCGGCGTGGTCCCACACGTGGCCGCCGAAACTGATCGAGCCGCCGAGAACCCCGTCGGCGACGTAGGCGAGGTCGAGTCCGGTGGAGCCGTGCATGCGCAATCGCGACGAGACCCGGCTCAGGTTCTCCAGCACGGCGATGCGATACCGCCCCGGGAACCGGCCCCGCGCGTCGGCGCTGAACGAGCCGGCACCGATCAGGGCGTCGGCCAGGTCGATATCGGCCAGGGGTGGTTGCGCGACACCGTTTTTCATCAGCGGACCGCCGACCACCGCGGTGTAGCGCTGGTCGACGAAGGGCAGCCAGGTCAGGCCCGCCACCGGGTCGCCGTGGTGCAGCAGGCCGAGCAGGATCCCCGCCATCGGCGACCCTGCCGCATAGTTGAACGTGCCGTCGACGGGGTCCAGCACCCACACCCACTCCGAGTCCACGTCGGCGCCGCCGTACTCCTCGCCGTGCACACCGATGCCGGTCGACTCTTCCAGCGCGCCGACCACCTGCCGCTCGATCGCGAGGTCGACGTCGGTGGCGAAGTCGTTGCCCTTCTTCTGGACCGCCGAATCGGCGCGGTGGCCGGCCAGGAACGGCTCGGTGGCGTCGTCGAGGATCGCCGAGGCCGTCCGTACCAACGCGTCCAGGTCCGCCACGGCGCTACCCCGCTACCGCGGCCAGGGCCTGTGGCAGCGTGAACCGCCCGGCGTAGAGGGCCTTGCCCACGATCGCGCCCTCGACCCCGCGGTCGGTCAGCGTCGCGATCGCGCGCAGGTCGTCCAGGCTCGACACGCCGCCGGAGGCGATCACCGGGGCATCGGTGCGGCCGGCGACGGCGGCCAGCAGGTCGAGGTTGGGGCCGCCCAGCGTGCCGTCCTTGGTGACGTCGGTGACGACGAACCGCGAACAGCCTTCGCCGTCAAGGCGTTCCAGGACCTCCCACAGGTCGCCGCCGTCGGTCTCCCAGCCGCGTCCGCGCAGCCGTTGCTGCCCGTCGACGGTCTGGACGTCCAGCCCGACCGCGACCTTCTCGCCGTGCTCGGCGATCGCGCGCGCGCACCACTGGGGGTTCTCCAGGGCCGCCGTGCCCAGGTTCACCCGGGCGCAGCCGGTGGCCAGCGCGGCGGCCAGCGAATCGTCGTCGCGAATGCCGCCGGACAGCTCCACCCGCACGTCGAGCTTGCCGACCACCTCGGCCAGCAGTTCGCGGTTGGAGCCGCGCCCGAACGCCGCGTCCAGGTCGACCAGGTGGATCCACTCCGCGCCGTCACGCTGCCAGCCCAGCGCCGCGTCCAGCGCCGAGCCGTACTCGGTTTCACTGCCCGCCTTGCCCTGCACCAGTCGCACGGCGCGGCCCTCGACCACGTCGACCGCGGGCAACAAGATCAACACATTCCCTCCCGAGCCGTTCTTCACAGAGCATCAATCCAGTTGCGCAGCACGGCCGCACCCGCGTCCCCACTCTTTTCCGGGTGAAACTGGGTGGCCGACAGCGGTCCTTGCTCGACGGCGGCCAGGAAGGGCACCCGGTGGGTGGCCCAGGTCAGCACGGCCTCGGGCGAGCCCTCCCAGCGCTGCGCGGCGTAGGAGTGCACGAAGTAGAAACGGGTGTCCGCGTCCAGCCCCTTGAACAGGGTCGTCCCTCCCCCGGCGTCGACCACGTTCCAGCCCATGTGCGGGATCACCGGCGCGTCCAGCCGGGTGACCTCCCCGGGCCACTGGCCGCAACCCGTTGTCTGGACGCCGAATTCGACGCCGCTGGCGAACAGGATCTGCATGCCCACGCAGACCCCCAGCACCGGATGCCCGGCGGCGACCCGGTCGGCGATGATGCGGTCGCCCTTGACCCTGCGCAGGCCGGTCATGCAGGCCTCGAAGGCCCCGACACCGGGCACCACCAGCCCGTCGGCGGCGGCCGCGGCGTCGGCGTCGGCGGTCACCTCGACCGACGCGCCCGCCCGCTGCAGCGCGCGCTGGGCCGACCGCAGGTTGCCCGAGCCGTAATCCAGGACGACGACGGATGGTTTTGTCACAGAACACCTTTGGTGGACGGCACGTCCGACACCCTGGGGTCGGGCTCTACGGCCTGGCGCAACGCGCGGGCCACCGCCTTGAATTGCGCTTCGGTGATGTGGTGCGGGTCGCGCCCGTACAGGACGCGTACGTGCAGCGCGATGCGGGCGTTCATGGCGAGCGACTCGAACACGTGCCGGTTGATCACGGTGTGGTACGGCACCGAGCTGCCGGCGATGGTGGTGTGCAGCAGGTGATCCGGCTCGCCGGTGTGCACGAAGTAGGGCCGGCCCGACACGTCTACGACGGCGTGGGCCAGCGTCTCGTCCATCGGGATGAAGGCGTCGCCGAACCGGCGGATACCCCGCTTGTCGCCGAGGGCCTGCCCCAGCGCCTGTCCGAGCGCGATCGCGGTGTCCTCGATGGTGTGGTGCCCCTCGATCTCCACGTCGCCCTTGGTGCGCACGGTCAGGTCGAAGCTGGCGTGGCTGCCCAGTGCCGTCAGCATGTGGTCGTAGAACGGCACACCGGTGTCGACGTGGACCTGGCCGCTGCCGTCGAGGTCGAGTTCGATGACGATGTCGGATTCCTTGGTGCGGCGCTCGATACGCGCGCGCCGGGTCGCAATGGTGGTCACGGGGCTCCTACTGGGGTGGCTGGTGCCAGTTCGGTGGCGGCGATCTGGGCGCTGGCCCGCAGGAAGGCGTCGTTCTCCTCGGCCAGCCCGGTCGTGGCGCGCAGGTAGCCGGGAATCCCGACGTCGCGGATCAACACGCCGGCGTCCAGGTAGCGCCGCCAGGCGGCCGGGGCGTCGGCGAACTGCCCGAACAGCACGAAATTCGCGTCGCTGGGAATCACCCGAAAACCCATGCCGCTCAACGCTTTCGTGACGCGTTCGCGTTCGGCGATCAGCGTGGCGACACTTCCCAGGGTGTCGTCGGCGTGGCGCAGCGCGGCGCGGGCCGCGGCCTGGGTGACGGACGAGAGGTGATACGGCAACCGCACCAGCAGCATCGCGTCGATCACCGCGGGGGTGGCGACCAGGTAGCCGAGCCGCCCGCCGGCGAAGGCGAACGCCTTGCTCATGGTGCGCGTGACGACGAGCTTGGTCGGATATTCGCGCACCAGCCCGACGGCGCTGGGCTCGGAGGAGAACTCGCCGTAGGCCTCGTCGACGATCAAGATGCCCGGCACCGCGTCGAGCAGGCGCCGCAGATCCGGCAGCGAAACGCTCTGCCCGGACGGGTTGTTGGGGCTCGCGATGAACACCACGTCAGGCCGGCGGTCGGCCACCGCGGCCACGGCCGCGTCGACGTCGAGGCTGAAGTCGTCGGCGCGGACGCCCTCCAGCCACTCGGTGCGGGTGGCGTCGGAGATGATCGGGTGCATCGAGTAGGACGGGACGAACCCGATCGCGGTGCGCCCCGGCCCGCCGAACGCTTGCAGCAGCTGCTGCAGGATCTCGTTGGATCCGTTTGCCGCCCAGACGTTTTCGGGCCCGACGGGCACACCGGTCTGGATGGTGAGGTAGCCGGCCAGATCGCGGCGCAGGGCGGACGCGTCGCGATCGGGATAACGATGCAGGTCGGCGGCCGCCTCGGCCACCGACCGCACCACGTCGTCCACCAGCGCCGGGCTGGGCGGGTGCGGGTTCTCGTTGGTGTTCAGCCGCACCGGGACGGCCAATTGCGGTGCGCCGTACGGCGATTTGCCACGCAGGTCCTCGCGCAGGGGTAGGTCGTCGAGCGTCGGCTCCCGCGGTTCGGTCATCGCTCGAACCTCCGCCGAATCGCCTCGCCGTGCGCCGGCAGGTCTTCGGCCTTGGCCAACGTGACCACGTGCCCGGAGACGTCCTTGAGCGCGGCCTCGGTGTAGTCGACCACGTGGATGCCCCGCAGGAAGGTCTGAACGGACAGTCCGCTGGAGTGCCGGGCCGAGCCCGCGGTCGGCAGCACGTGGTTGGATCCGGCGCAGTAGTCGCCGAGGCTCACCGGCGAGTAGGGGCCCACGAAAATGGCTCCGGCCGAACGGATTCGGGCGGCCACCGCCGGGGCGTCGGCGGTCTGGATCTCCAGGTGCTCGGCGGCGTAGGCGTTGACCACCCGGACGGCGGCGTCCAGGTCGTCGACCAGGATGATCGCCGACTGGCGGCCACCGAGCGCGGCGGCCACCCGGTCGCGGTGCACCGTCGTGCGCAGCTGCGCGGCCACCTCGGCGGCGGTCGCGGCGGCCAGGTCCTCGCTGGGCGTGACCAGCACGCTGCCCGCCATCTCGTCGTGTTCGGCCTGGCTGATCAGGTCGGCGGCCACGTGGGTCGGGTCGGCGGTGTGGTCGGCGAGGATGGCGATCTCGGTGGGCCCGGCCTCGGCGTCGATGCCCACCCGGGAGCGGCACAGCCGCTTGGCGGCGGTGACGTAGATGTTGCCGGGCCCGGTGATCATGTCGACCGGCGCGAGGTCAGAGCCGTCCATATCGGTTCCGCCGTAGGCCAGCAGCGCGACCGCCTGCGCGCCGCCGACGGCCCACACCTCGTCGACCCCGAGCAGGCGCGCGGCCGCGAGGATCGTCGGGTGCGGCAGTCCGTCGTAGCGGGCCTGCGGCGGGCTGGCCACCACCAGCGAGCCGACACCGGCGGTCTGCGCCGGCACCACGTTCATCACCACGCTCGACGGGTAGACCGCGTTGCCGCCCGGCACGTACAGGCCGACCCGCTCGACGGGGACCCACCGCTCGGTGACCGTCGCGCCCGGGCCCAGGGTGGTCGTGACGTCGGCGCGGCGCTGGTCTGCGTGCACGGCGCGGGCGCGTTCGATCATCACCCGCAGGGCCTCGACGACGTCGGGATCCAGGCCGGCCAGCGCCGCCTCCAGCGCGGCCCCGGGCACCCGGACGGCCGCGGGCCGCACCCCGTCGAACGACGCCCCGTACTCGAGCGCCGCCTCGGCGCCACGCTCGGCCACGTCCTGCACGATCGGCCGCACCTTGGGCAAGACGCTCTCCACGTCGGCGCCCCCGCGTGGCAGCGCGGACCGCAATCGGGCAGCCGTCAGTTCGACGCCCCGCAGGTCGATGCGGGCCATCACGGGTGCTGAAGCGGTACTCATTGCCTCCATTGTCCCAGAGCAGCTCAAGTTGTTATCCGACCGGTACAGTGCCCGTGAAAGGCCCACACGACTCAGGGAGCCGTCATGTCCGCGAAGGATCACCCCAATAACGCTCCAGGCGTCCCGATGGTGTTCCCGCCCTGGTTCGAGCGCTTCCAGATCAAGTATTTCAATCCCGCGGTCAAGCCGATCGCCCGCTTTCTGCCCGGGACCGCGACCATCAAGCATCGCGGCCGCACCTCCGGCACCCCGTACGAGACGATCATCACCCCGTACCGCAAGGGCAACGTGCTGGCGATCGCGCTCGGCCACGGCAAGACGAACTGGGTCAAGAACGTGCTGGCGGCCGGTGAGGCCGACGTTCAGTTCGGCCGCAACCGCGTGGTGCACATCACCAACCCGCGCATCCTGCCGGCCGGCACCGAGGGTCCCGACGCCGAACGGCTGCCGCGGATGGCCCGGATGCAGCTGCGCCGGATCGGCGTGTTCGTCGGCGACATCGCCTGAGACCCGGGCGCGCTGTTGCGGCGGCGTTCGCGGCTTTTTCTTGCGTTGACAGCTTCTGGCGTGCGCGCACGGCTTTGCGCGTGCGCTCATGGCGGCGACACGCGGCCGGGGCCCGCCCTGGGCGCACGCCCGACGCCCGGAATGCACGCCCGACGTCGCTACGCGCGGGTGAAGACGGTCTTTCCGGTCATCGTCGGCCAGGCCGAGGGGGCGTCTTCCCACGCGACGACGCGATCGACCGCCGGCGACACGTCCAGGCCGCCCGCGAGCAGGTCGAGCACCCGCGGGATCACCGTGCGCGCGCTGACGCGGCCGGTGACGAACCGCACGCCGCGTGAGTACATCGGCAGCAACGGCATCTCGACTTTGTATTCGGGGTAGATCCCGGTGTCGGTGCACACGCCGTCCGGCCAGGTGGCGCGCAGCGTCGCCGCCAGCAGGGTCGCATCGCTGGTGGTGTGCACGGTGACCGGGTAAGCGCCCCACGACTTGTCGGGTTTGGCGGCATCATGGGCCACCGCGCCGAGCTTCTCGGCGGCGGCCAGCCGCTGCGGGTCGGTGTCGACGTAGTCGACGTGGGCCCCGAGCGCCGCGGCGATCGCGGCGGAATACAGGCCGATCGACAGCCGTCCGAGGACCAGGACGCGGCGATCGACGGGATCGAGCGTGTCCAGCTCCGCAGCGAACGGCCCGACGGTGCGCCAGCCGTCGGGAATGTTGTCCGACAGGGACGCGATCGAAACCGGGTCGACGGCGTCCGGAAACGGGATGAGCATCGCATCGGCGTACGGAACCAGCACCAGGTCCGACATGAACCCGCCGCCGTCCAGGCCGGCGATCGGCGCCATCCCGTAGGCCGCCATGAACGGCACCGCGCTGCACGAGCCGGTCACGCCGCGGCGGCATTCGCGGCAATCGCCGCAGTTGATCTGAAACGGCACCACGACGCGGTCGCCCACCCGGACGCCCGTGACGTCGTCGCCCACGGCGACGACCTCGGCCAGCCCTTCGTGCCCGACCGCATACCCCGGCGGCAACGGCAGCCGCCCGTTGCACACCGCGACGTCGAGGTCGCAACACGCCACCGCCAGCGGCCGCACCAGCGCCTGCCCGGTCGCGGTGATCTGCGGTTCGGGCACCTCGCGCCACGCGTAGCGCCCGGCTTCCTCGTACGTCAGCTGCCTCATCTCTGCATTCTTGAGTGATCACTCAAGTAAAGTCAATAGCATGCCGAGACCCGACCGCAGCCGCGCCGCGTTGGTCGAGACGGCCGCCACGCTGTTTCGCCGCCAGGGCTACGCGGCGACCGGGCTGAACCAGATCCTCGACGAGGCCGGCGTCAAACCCGGTTCGCTGTATCACCACTTCCCCCGGGGCAAGCAGCAACTGGCCGCGGCGGTCGTCGAAGCCGAAGGCGCCGGCATCGAGCAGCTGCTGCGCCGATTCCTGGCGACCGGCCGGCCCGCGGCCGACATCGTCGACCGCTGGATCGACCTGCTGGCGGCCGGGTTGGCCGGCGACCGGCGCGACGGCTGCCCGATCGAACCGATCGCGACCGAGTCGGTGCACGCGAGCCCACTGGTGCGCGAGGCGTCGGCGCGCGCCTTCAGGGGCTGGTGCGCGGCGGTCGAGCAGCGGCTGCGCTCCGACGGCTGGTCCGAGGCAAAGGCCGAACAGGTTGCGCTGGCGGTGATCTCGCTGATCGAGGGCGCACTGATCCTGTCCCGGATCTCCGGTGACGCGGGCGCGCTGGAAGCCGCCAAGCCCGCCGCGCGGACGCTGCTGACGATGCGGATGTGAAGACTGTGACACCGGTGTCAAATCCGTTCGCGAGCAAGGACTTAGGACCCTACGGCGGCGCGCGGCGCGGCGAGACGATGACAGGTGCACAACCAACCCCTTGAGCAGAAAGGATCTCCCCATGGCCGACAACGACCTGACCGCCCGGTTCGAAAAAATCTCCACCGCCGCCAGGGAGGCCAACGACAAGGTGCGTGCCGCGGCGCAGCAGGCCCGTGAACAGGTCCAGGCGGACGCGGCCCACGCCCGCGACAGGGCAGACCAAGCCGCCGACCATTTGCAAGACCGGGCCTCAGCCGCTGACGATGACGCGTCGAAGCACTGGCGGGAAATCGCCGAGAAATGGAAGTCTCACGTCGCCAAGATCCGCAAAGACCTGGCCGAGAAGAATGCCCAGCACGAAGCCAAGGAGATGGACGCCTACGCCAACATGGCCATCGGCTACGCACTCGATACCATCGATTTCGCCGAGGCCGCCGTCTATGAAGCGGAATGTGCTGTGCTCGAAGCTCTTTCGGCACGCTCGGCCGCCGACGCGTTGGCGCGGGGATGACCGGCCGGTAAGTCCTACATGTCCAGGCCGATGTCGAGCGCGCGCACCGAGTGTGTCAGCGCGCCGACGGCCAGGTAGTCCACCCCGGTCGCTGCGTACGTGGCGGCGTTCTGAAGGCTGAGCCCGCCGGACGATTCGAGCAGCACCGCGGGGGCGCGCGCGTCGCGCCGCTGCACGGCCATCTGCGTCTGCCATACCGGGAAGTTGTCCAGCAGCACCAGTTCGGGCTTTTCGGCGAGCACCTCGTCGAGCTGTTCGAGGGAGTCCACCTCGACCTCGCACGGCAGGTCGGGCGCGGCGTCGCGCACCGCCCGCAGCGCGCCGACCACCGATCCCGCGGCCACCACATGGTTGTCTTTGATGAGCGCCGCGTCCCCCAGCCCCAGCCGGTGGTTGACACCCCCGCCGGCCCGCACCGCGTATTTCTGCAGCGCGCGCAGGCCCGGCAACGTCTTGCGGGTGTCGCGGATCTTGGCCTTGGTGCCGTCCACGGCCTCGACCCACGCCGCCGTCGTGGTGGCGATGCCCGACAGGTGACAGACCAGGTTCAGCATGGTCCGCTCGGCGGTCAGCAGGCCGCGGGTATCGGCGCGCACGGTCAGCACCGGCTCGCCGGGCTGCAGCCGAGCGCCGTCCTCGACGGCGTGCACCACCTCGTAGCCGCCGGCGAGGACGGCGTCGAGGACCAGCAGGGCGACCTCCACGCCCGCGATCACGCCGGGCTGCCGGGGCACCATCGACGCCGTGGCCACCGCGCCGGCGGGCACGGTCGCGAGCGTGGTGACGTCGGGCCCGTAGCGCAGGTCCTCTTCCAGCGCGCGCCGAATGATGTCCTGTGCGGCACTCCGTTCGTCGGGAAGCATCATCAGCCCACCGCCGCCAGCGCCTCCACCAGCACCGAGTTCCGGTCGTCGGCCAGCCGCAGCACGCTGCTGCGGCCCTGTTCGGGTGCGGGGTCCGGGTATTCCGCGCGGTGATGGCAGCCCCGGCTCTCATTGCGGGCCAGGGCCGCCGCGGTCACCGCGCGGGCGGCGACGGCCAGCGCCACGTCCTCGAAATCGCGGCGGCCGGCGATGACGCGCGCCGGCGCACCCGCCAGCGCGTCGGACAGCCGCGTCAGCCCGGCGGCGTCGCGCACCACCGAGGCGTCGCGGCTCATCGTGGCCTGCAGTTCGGGGCGCTCGGGCGCGGTGTGGGCGCTGGGCTCGGGTGCGACCGCGCGGGTGCGGCCCGCCGCCCTCGCGTGCGCGGCCGCGGCCCTGCCGGCTCGGCCCCCCACCACCAGGCCTTCCAGCAGGCTGTTGGACGCCAGCCGGTTGGCGCCGTGCATGCCGGTGCGCGCCACCTCGCCGGCGGCGAACAGGCCCGGGAGTTCGGTCTGCCCGTGCACGTCGGTGACGACGCCGCCGCAGCTGTAATGCGCCCCCGGCACGACCGGGATGGGTTGGCGGACGGGGTCGATGCCGGCGGCCCGGCACGCCGCGGTCACCGTAGGGAAGCGGGCCGCGAAACCGGCGATGCCGCGGGCGTCGAGGAAGACGCACGGGTCGCCGGTGGCCTTCAGCCGCGTGTCGATGGCCGCGGCGACGACGTCCCGCGGCGCCAGGTCACCCATCGGGTGGACGCCGGCGGTGACCGAATTGCCTTGCCGGTCAACCAGTATGGCGCCCTCACCGCGGATGGCCTCGGTGACCAGCGGCCGCCGGCCGCCTGCCGCGCCGGCGTACAGCATCGTGGGGTGGAACTGGATGAACTCCAGGTCGCTGACCGCGACACCGGCCCACAACGCCAGCGCGATGCCGTCGCCGGTGGAGCCGTCCGGATTGGTCGTCGCGCCGTAGAGGTGCCCGAGCCCGCCGGAGGCCAGGATGACCGCCGGCGCGTGGACGATGCCGTAGCCGTCCGGGTTGCCGACGGAGACGCCGGTCACCGCGGCTCCGTCGTGCAGCACGCGCAGGCCGACGTGACCGGTGCGGATGTCCAGCAGCCGGGCGGCGTGGTCGAGCGCCCGCTGCACCTCGGCACCGGTGGCGTCGCCGCCGGCGTGCACGATCCGCCGCCGGGAGTGCCCGCCCTCGCGCGTGACGTCCCAGCGGCCGGGCGCCGCCTCGTCGAATCGCGCTCCGGCGCCGACCAATTCGGACACCGCACGATAGCCGTCGGCGACGATCGAGGTCACCGCGTCGGGATCGCACAGGCCGGCGCCCGCGGTCACGGTGTCGGCGACATGGGCCTCGACGGAATCGTCGTTGTCGGGCAGGACCACGGCGATGCCGCCCTGGGCGTAGTGGGTCGCGGTCACCCCGCGCGCCTGGTCGGCCTTGCTCAGCACGACGACGCTGCGGCCGGCGCGGTGGGCGGCCAGCGCCGCGGCCAATCCCGCGACACCGGTGCCGATGACGACGACGTCAGCGCTGTGCGTCCAGGCCGGGCGGACGATCATTCACCACCGCCCGGCTGGCCGATCTCGATCATTCGCTGCACGCTGCGGCGGCCGGCCGCCGCGATCTCCGGGTCGACGTCGACTTCGTCGGCCCCGTCGACCAGGCAGCGCAGCAGCGCCGCCGGCGTGATCATCTTCATGTACTTGCACGAGGCCCGGTCGTTGACCGCGCGGAAGTCGACTTGCGGTGCGGCCCGGCGCAATTGGTGCAGCATGCCGACCTCGGTGGCGACCAGCACCTTGCGGGCGTGCGTTTGATGCGCCGCGTCGAGCATGCCGCCGGTGGACAGGATCTTGACCCGGTCCGCCGGGAAGGCGCCCTCGCCCGCGAGGTACAACGCCGAAGTGGCGCAACCGCATTCGGGGTGCACGTAGAGCTCGGCCTCGGGGTTCGCACGGGCCTGCTCGGAGAGCTCGTCGCCGTTGATGCCGGCGTGCACGTGGCACTCACCGGCCCACACGTGCAGGTTGGTGCGGCCGGTTACCCGGCGGACGTGCGCACCCAGGAACTGGTCCGGGCAGAACAGCACCTCGCGGTCGGGGTCGATGGATGCGACCACGTCGACGGCGTTGGACGAGGTGCAGCAGATGTCGGTGAGCGCCTTCACCGCTGCGGTGGTGTTGACGTAGGAGACGACAACGGCGCCGGGGTGCTCGTCCTTCCAGGCGCGCAGTTCGTCCGGGGTGATGGAATCCGCCAGCGAGCAGCCGGCCCGCTGGTCCGGGATGAGTACGGTCTTCTCGGGGCTCAGGATCTTGGCGGTCTCGGCCATGAAGTGCACGCCGCAGAACACGATGGTGTCCTCGGGAGCCTCGGCGGCGATCCGCGAGAGCGCCAGCGAATCGCCGACGTGGTCGGCGACGTCCTGGATGGCGGGCAGCTGGTAGTTGTGGGCGAGCACGGTGGCGCCGCGCAGCTTGGCCAGGCGGCGGATTTCGGCGGCCCATTGCTCGTCTCCCTCGACACCGGCGTAGCCGGCGGGCGAATTCGTGAGGTCGGCCATCATGTCTTCAGCGAGCGTGTCCATGCGATTGATAACCGTCACGGCGGCCCCTTTCAGCCCGGGAGGTTTTCGACTTATAATCGAAAACATGGGCCATACTAGCACTGAACACGAGGTGCTTGCGGTGGTGTTTCAAGTTCGCCGGGTAACCAGCGGGCCGCGAACAGAGAAACCGCAGCTGAACGTGCTGTTGTGGCAGCGCGCCAAGGATCCGCAGCGGGGCGCCTGGTCGCTGCCCGGCGGGCGGCTGCGCACCGACGAGGACATGACCACCTCCGTCCTGCGACAGCTGGCCGAGAAGGTGGACCTCAAGGAACTGGCGCACCTGGAGCAGCTGGCGGTGTTTTCCGACCCCAACCGGGTGCCGGGCGCCCGCGTCATCGCGTCGACCTTCCTGGGGCTGGTGCCCTCCCCCGCCACTCCGGAACTGCCACCGGACACCCGTTGGCACCCGGTGAGCAGCCTGCCGCCGATGGCCTTCGACCACGGACCGATGGTGACACACGCCCACGCCCGGCTGATCGCCAAGTTGTCCTACACCAACCTCGGATTCGCCTTGGCGCCAAGGGAATTCGCGCTCTCCACGCTTCGCGACATCTACGGCGCCGCGCTGGGTTACCAGGTCGACGCGACCAACCTGCAACGGGTGCTGGTCCGCCGCGGCGTGATCAGCCAGACCGGCACCATCGCCCAGTCCGGCCGCAGCGGCGGGCGGCCGGCGGCCCTGTACCACTTCACCGATTCTCAGTTGCGCGTCACCGACGAATTCGCCGCGCTGCGACCGCCGGGTCAGTTTGACGCCGCCGAACGCCGCCCCGGATAGGCTTACGGGAAGCGTCGTCGGGTGACGCAGCCGCAAACCGGGTACCAGTGACGTGCATGACCTGGATCGCCCACCCAAGAAGTCGCTCACAGTGCGGCGATTACGTTTTGGTTACCTGCCGTTCGTGCGCGAGAATGCCGGATGGCCTAGAAGGGAGCCTCAATGGCTGAGCTCGGCAATCTGGCAGGCACGCGCGGGGCGGAGTGGATCGCCCGGCCGCCGCACGAGGAATTGCAGCGCAAGGTGCGACCGCTGCTGCCCTCGGACGACCCGTTCTACCAGCCGCCCCTCGGCTTCCAACACGCCGAACCCGGCACCGTCCTGCGCTCGCGCGACGTCGAGCTGGCTTTTCTCGGGCTGATCCCGCAGCCCGTCAAGGCCACCCAGCTGCTCTACCGGACCATGGACATGAACGGCGAGCCCGAGGCCGCCGCGACCACCGTGATCGTCCCTGCCGAGCTGGCCCCGGAACGTCCGTGCCCGCTGCTGTCGTACCAGTGCGCGATCGACGCCGTGTCGTCCCGCTGCTTCCCGTCGTACGCGCTGCGGCGCCGGGCGAAGGCCCTCGGCTCGATCGGCCAGCTCGAACTGTTCCTGATCACCGCGGCCGTCGCCGAGGGCTGGGCCGTGTCCGTGCCCGACCACGAGGGGCTGCGGGGCCTGTGGGGCGCCCCCTACGAACCCGGCTATCGCGTCCTGGACGGCATTCGGGCCGCCCTGGGCGCGGAACGCCTCGGGCTCTCGCCCTCGGCGCCGATCGGGCTGTGGGGGTACTCCGGCGGCGGGCTGGCCAGCGCCTGGGCGGCCGAGGTGTGCGCCGAGTACGCGCCCGAACTCAACATCGTCGGCGCGGTGCTGGGATCGCCCGTCGGCGACCTCGGCAACACCTTCCGCCGGCTCAACGGCAGTTTCCTGTCGGGCCTGCCTGCGCTGGTGGTGGCGGCCCTCGCCCACATCTACCCCGAGCTGGACCGGGTGATCAAGGAGCACAGCAACGAGGAGGGGCGTGCCCTGCTCGAGTCGCTGGAGAAGATGACCACGGTGGAGGCGGTCGTGAAGATGGCCGGCAAGAACATGGGCGACTACCTCGACGAGCCGCTCGATGCCATCCTGTCGACGCCCGAGGTCACGCACGTGTTCGAGAACATCAAGCTGGGTGTCGCGGTGCCGACGCCGCCGGTGTTGATCGTGCAGGCCGTCCACGACTACCTCATCGACGTGCACGACATCGACGTGCTCGCCGACGCCTATTCGGCCGGCGGCGCCCAGGTGACCTACCACCGGGACGCGTTCAACGAGCACATGCTGCTGCATCCGCTCTCGGCGCCGATGACGCTGCGCTGGCTCACCGACCGGTTCGACGGCCGGCCGCTGACCGAGCACCTGATCCGGACCACCTGGCCGACGATGTTCCACCCGATGACCTACGTCGGCATGGCGCGGCTCACCAAGATCGCGGCCAAGGTCATCCTCGGCCGCAGGATTCACCGCCGCCCGCTATGACCCGGGCGCTTCCGGGGCGCTGCCCGCTCCCACCGGGAGCGCATCGGAAGGCCGGTCGGGCGGCGGGGTAGCCCCCAGATCGTCGCGGGCGTCGGCGGCCGCGAGCACCGCATAGACCAGTGCGGCGATCGCGGCGGGCCACAGCAGCGTCAGCGCGATCCGCAGCGGATCGCTTGCGAAGAAGACCGGGGGCGCCTGGATGACGTAGGCCACCGACGGGCCCTTGGGCAGCGGCACCGCGTCGAAGTTCAACGCTCCGTACCTGATTCGGACAAGCGCCGCCCCGATGGCGGCCGCGACCGCGGCCGCGGCAACCAGGCCGGTCGCCAAGGCGACAACCATGCCCGGCCCCCGGCGCGCGCGCCATTGCCACGCCAGCGCCGGCGCCACCACCGCCGACACGGTGAGCAGGCCCAGCATCAGGCAGGGCGCGTCGAAGAAGTGCTGCGACTCGTTGCCGAGATAGTCGTGGACCCGTTCACCGGCGCGCGTGAGGGCCACCACGGCGTGGATCGGCGGGGCGATCCACGCCCACAGGGCGCCGACCAGCACACCCGCCGCCACCGGCGTCAGGACGGCGATGCCGATACGGCGCGCCCGTGACCTTCCCGGGGTGTGCGCGTGCTCGGTCATCGCTGGGCCTCCAGGTCGACCGAGTCGACCTGTCCGTGCCGCGAGCACCGCGCCCGCCAGCCGTCGGGGCGGACCTGCACCACCATCCGGCGTCCGCATTCCGCGCAGAACCGGGGCGGCTCCAGACCCAACTGCGCCGCTGTCGGCACCGCGGTGCCCCCCAACTCGCCGGTGTAGACGTTGTAGACGCCCGCGCTGACCGGAGCGCCCAGATCCCGAACCACAGTCTCCAAGTCTCTTACAAAGTGGCGTTGAGCGCCTTGATCGGCATCTGCAGATCGTCGAGCAGTTCCAGATCGGCTTCGGCCGGCCGGCCGAGCGTGGTCAGGTAGTTGCCGACGATCACGGCGTTGATGCCGCCCAGGATGCCCTTCTTGGCGCCCAGGTCACCGAGGGTGATCTCACGCCCCCCGGCGAACCGCAGCATCGCGCGCGGCAGGGCCAGCCGGAAGGCGGCCACCGACTTCAGCGCCTCGGCCACCGGCAACACCTCCAGGTCGCCGAACGGCGTGCCGGGCCGCGGGTTGAGGAAGTTCAGCGGGACCTCGTCGGGCCCCAGCTCGGCCAGCTCGGCGGCGAACTCCGCGCGCTGCTCGAGCGTCTCGCCCATGCCCAGGATGCCGCCGCAGCACACCTCCATGCCGGCGTCGCGCACCATCGAAAGGGTCTGCCAGCGCTCCTCCCAGGTGTGGGTGGTCACGACGTTGGTGAAGAACGAGCGGGCGGTCTCGAGGTTGTGGTTGTAGCGGTGCACACCCATCTGCGACAGCTGATCGACCTGCTCGGCGGTCAGCATCCCCAGCGAGCACGCGATGTTGATCTCGACCTCGTTGCGGATCGCCTCGATGCCGGCCGCGACCTGAGTCATCAACCGCTCGTCGGGCCCGCGGACGGCGGCCACGATGCAGAACTCGGTGGCACCGGACTTGGCGGTCTGTTTGGCGGCCTCGACCAGGCTCGGGATGTCCAGCCGGGCGCTGCGCACCGGCGAGGCGAACAACCCCGACTGCGAACAGAAATGGCAGTCCTCGGGGCAGCCACCGGTCTTCAGGCTGATGATGCCCTCGACCTCCACCTCGGGGCCACACCAGCGCATCCGCACCTCGTGGGCCAGCTCCAGCAGGTCGTCGAGCCGGTCGTCCGGCAGCTGCAGCACCCGCAACACCTGCTCGCGATCCAGTCCCTCGCCGCGCTCGAGCACCTGTTCGCGGGCAACCGCCAGAATGTCCGTGTCGTTGGCGCCGGTCGCCGGTCGAGTTGCCGCTTGAGTCACCAGTACTCCCCTGCATCGTCGCTGGCCGCGCGCGCGGCCTCCTGCCCCACGGTCGTGGCGGCTGTCAATAAAAAGTGTTCAAAGTAGGGTAACGGCCGCAGTGCATGCCATCCCCCGGGGTATCTCACCACCATGACCGATCCACACGTCACCTATGTGGCCCACCACATGATTCTGCTGGCGATCCCGGCGTTCCTGCCGGCGATCATCGTCGTCGGCGTGATCCTCTACGTCGCGCTCAAAGACCGCCGGACCCCCGACGAGTCCGAGGACGCCGGGCAGCGCGACGACGAAAATCGGTGATTGACCAGCCCGTGATTTGGGCATTCCGCTTCGTGCGAGCTGGATCACAGCTCGCCAGGCAGTCGGGCGCTGTTGGGAGGGTTTGACGATGACATCGGCGGAACTCGTTTTCGTTGCGGAGGCGCCGGCGCGCGGCGCCGGCCTCAACCAGGTGATCGGGCTCTCGGTCGCGGCGGTGGTGATCGCCGCGGGCATGCTGTGGATCGGTTATGCCCATCGCACCCATCGCATCCAGTGGCTGACCCGGGTCGCCGACAAGCTGGGCGAGAAGTTCCACCGGCCCAACTGGGTGGCGCTGCCGGTCATGATCTTCACGACGTTCATCATCTGCGCCCTGTTCGGGTTCATCTGGGACGTCAGCTGGCACATCGGCAACGGACGCGACCCCGGCCCGTTGGCCAACCCCGCGCACTATTTCATCATCATCGGCCTGTTCGGCATCTTCGTCGGCGGCGCGGTGTCGGTCGTGCTGCCGTTCGACAAGCCGGGGCCCGCGGCGGTGCGCATCACGCGCAACTGGTATGCGCCGGTCGGCGGACTGTTGATGGCCGGCTGCGGGATGTACGCGATGATCGGGTTCCCGCTCGACGACATCTGGCACCGGATCTTCGGTCAAGACGTCACCCTTTGGGGCCCAACGCATTTGATGATGATCGGCGGGGCGTGTTTCTCGCTGTTCTCGGTGCTGATGCTGGAGCGTGAGGGCGAGGCGCACGAAGCCGGGGAGGTATTCAACGGCGCGTTCATCTCGTTCCTGCGGTACCTGTCGTTCGGCGGGTTGTTCATCGGCCTGTCGGTCTACCAGATCGAGTTCGACTTCGGGGTCCCGCAGTTCCGGCTGGTGTTTCAGCCGATGCTGATCGCCGCGGCGTCCGCACTGGCCGCCGTCGCCGCCCGCCTGACGATGGGCCGCGGCGCCGCGATCATCGCGGCGGTGTTCGCCATCGCGCTGCGGGGCGCGGTCGCGGTGATCGTCGGCCCCATCCTGGGCGCCCCGATCAACTGGTTCCCGCTCTACCTGGGTCCCGCCCTCATCGTCGAGCTGGTGGCGCTGACGCCGTTGATCAAGCGCCCGCTGGTGTTCGGCGCCGTCTCGGGCCTCGGGGTCGCCACGGTGGGGCTCTGGCTGGAATCGCTGTGGATCGGGGCCGTCTACCACTACCCGTGGCCGACCAGCATGTGGGGCGAGGCGCTGGCGATGTCGGTGCCGGTGGCCGTCCTGACCGGGTTGTGCGGCGCGATGTTCGGCATGGTGCTCACCGGCGAGCGCCTGCCGGGCCGCCGGCTCGCCATCGGCGTCGTCGCGCTGACGGTGCTCGTGATCGGTTGCGCGGTGGCCAACGGGTTGCACATCCTCGTGCCGGGCAAGGACACCGCCACGGTGACGCTGACGGATCTGCCCAGCCCCGCAGGCCAGCGGATGGTGTCGGCCGATGTGATGATCTCCCCGACAACCATGGTCAGCGACCACCCGGACTGGCTGACGATCCTGTCCTGGCAGGGGCGGATGCAGAACGACCGCGGCCTGATGATCGACAAGCTCGCCAAGGTCGGGCCGGGGCACTACCGGTCCACGCAGCCGGTCCCGGTGTGGGGTGACTGGAAGACGCTGTTGCGGGTCCAGGACGGCCGCACGATGACGGCCGTGCCGATCTACGAGCCGGCCGACGACGCCATCCCGGCGCCCGAGGTCCCCGCCCTCGCGACGAGTACGCGGCCGTTCGTCCTGGAGGTCACGATCCTGCAGCGCGAGCGCGACCAGAGCGCGCCGGCCTGGCTGTTCACCGCCGGCGGAATCGTCGTGCTGTTCCTGACGCTGATGGTCATCACCGCCCTGACCTGGGGCGCCGGCCGGATCAACAACTACGACACCCTGCCCAAGCGGCCCGAGGAGGAGAAGCACACCGTGCCCGGCACCCCCCAGGCGGCGTGACCGATGGGGATGCGTAGCGCCCTGGCCGCGGCGTGGGTGGCGGCCTTGGCGTGGGCGCTGATCGCGTGCGGCGGTTCGCAGAGCCAGTCCCCTGCCGCCGGCCCGACGGTCGACGTCACCATCGCCAAAGGACAGGTGACCCCGACCAACGCCACGCTGCAGGCCAAGGTGCGCCAGCAGATCACCCTGCACGTGACCAGTGACGCCACCGACGAGTTGCACGTCCACTCGACGCCCGACCACAAGTTCCCGGTCGCCGCGGCGCCCAACCAAACCTTCCAGTTCGCCGTCGACGTCCCCGGCAACGTCGAGGTGGAGCTGCACCATCTGGACCGCACGATCGCGACCATCCAAGTCCAACCGTGAGCGCCCGCGGCGCGACCGCGGTCCTCGCGCACGGCCTCGGCGGATCCGGCGACCTTCCGGTGCCGTACATGTACGCGATGGTCGGGGCGGCGTGGGCGCTGACGTTCACCTTCGCGCTGGTCGCGTTCGCGTGGCGGAAGCCGCGGTTCGATCCCGCCAAGCCGGGCCGTCCGCTGCCGGCGGCGGTGACCGCCGTCGTCGACGCGCGGGCGACGCGCTGGACGGCGGCCGCCCTCGGCCTGATCTTCGCGACCTGGGCGGTGGCGGCCGGGGTGTGGGGCCCGCGGTCGGAGGCCAACGCCCTACTCGGCGTGTTCTACGTGCTGCTATGGGTCGGGCTGGTGGCGGTGTCGCTGCTGATCGGACCGGTCTGGCGGGTGATTTCGCCGATGCGGACGATCTATCTGTTGCTGCGCCGCGGCACGCCGGAGCGCCTGCACTCACCGCGGCTGGCCTATCCCGACGGCTGGGGCTACCGGCCCGCCGCGCTGTGCCTGTTCGCCTTCGTCTGGATGGAACTGGCCAGCCCGAACCCGGCGTCGCTGCCGTGGGTGCGGGCGTGGCTGGCCGGCTACGCCGTGGCGATGCTGGCGGGCGCCTGGTTGTGCGGCCAGCGCTGGCTGGCCCGGGCCGACCCGTTCGGGGTGTACAGCATGGCGGTGTCGCGCCTGTCGCCGTTTCGGCGCGACCCGGACAGCGGGCGAATCGTGGTGGGGAACCCGCTCGACCATCTGCCGTCGCTGCCGGTGCGTCCCGGCGTGGTGGTGCTGCTCGCGGTGCTGCTCGGGTCCACCGCGTTCGACAGCTTCTCGTCGTCGCCTACGTGGCGCGGCTTCGCCGATCGGCTCTCCCCCGGCATCGGCCTGGCGCCCGCGGCGTCGTCGTCGCTGCTACGCACCCTCGGGCTGATCGTCTTCATTACCGTTGTCGCCGCGACCTTTTCGCTCGCCGCCCGCGCAACGGGCGGCGTCGACCGCGAGCGGCGCCGCGCCCTACCCGGGCAGCTGGCGCACTCCCTGATCCCGATCGTGGTGGGCTACATCTTCGCCCACTACCTGACCTACCTCGTCGAGCGCGGGCAGCAGGCGGTGTCCGCGCTGGCCGACCCCTTCGGCCGCGGCTGGAACGTGCTGGGGCTGGCGCATCAGCAGGTCGCCTACGTGCTGTCCACCCACCCGCCGGTGCTGGCCGGGATCAAGGTGGCGTGCGTGGTGACCGGCCACATCCTCGCGGTGGTCGCGGCCCACGACAAGGCCCTGCGGCTGCTGCCCAGGGGCCACCAGCTCACCGGCCAGCTGACGATGATGCTGGTCATGGTCGGCTACACCTTCACCGGCCTGTACCTGCTGTTCGGCGGCTAGCCGATCAGGTAGTCGACCTTCTTCTCGCCGTTCCAGTGCCGCAGGGCGGCGAAGCTGCCCTCGACCAGCGTGGGCCGGCCAGCGATGCGCAGCGCGCGGCTCAGGGCCGGGCCGCCGACACGTCGGGCCAGCGTGACGTGTGGCGTCCACTGACCCGGCAGGCTGGTGGGCGCCGCCGCGGGGGCCAGGTGCTTCCCGCACAGCCGGTGCACCTCGGCGTGGAAATCGAGCAATTCGGCCGTCGGCACGACGAGCCGGGCCAGGATCGCATTGGAGCGCCCCAGCAGCAACGACGCGCCGACGGCGCAGCCCAGCGGAAGCCGCCCGGTGAGCGGCCGCAGCGCGGCGTCGGCCTCCTCGGCGATGCGGTCGGCCACCGCGAGCGTGACGTGCGGTCGCCCGGCGGGGGCCTGGCTGGGAATCCCGGCGCCCGCCAGCGCGTCCCACAGCCCGCGGATCGTGGCCTCGGTCTCGCCGTCGAAGAGCAGCTCGATGGAATGCACCATCAGC
This sequence comes from Mycobacterium sp. E735, assembly GCF_001666955.1. Taxonomy (NCBI): domain Bacteria; kingdom Bacillati; phylum Actinomycetota; class Actinomycetes; order Mycobacteriales; family Mycobacteriaceae; genus Mycobacterium; species Mycobacterium sp. E735. The sequence goes on from NZ_LZIX01000078.1 coordinate 29,310, forward strand.
GAACCAGCGCGGTGACCCAGTCGCGGTCGAACGCCGCCGCGCTCATGTCCGCGAACTGCGCGGCGTCCATCGCCCCGGCGCCCGCGGGCAGCGCGGCCCGCACCGGGCCCAGCCGGTCCAGCGCGACCCGGTTCGAGGTCTCCGCAGGCCCGGGGCTGGCCGGCCAGCTCCCGATGACCAACCCCGCACACGAAACATTGTGCGCGGCAAGCGCTTCCAGCGTCAGCGCGGTGTGGTTGAGGGTGCCCAGCTCGGCGGTGACCGCGACCAGCGCCGGGGCGCCCAGCGCCACCGCCAGATCCCGCAGGGTGACCCCCGCGGCGGCGAGCTCGACCAGCAGCCCGCCGGCCCCTTCCACCAGCGTCAGCCGCCCGGGGCGGTCCAGGGCGGTGATCAGCCGCAGCACCTGGTCGCCGGTGGGCAGCGCCGCGCCGGCCAGCTCGGCCGCGGCGGCCGGCGCCAGCGGTTGCGGGTAGCGGGCGAGCGCGGCCAGCTCGGTCGCGCCGGACAGCCGGGCGACCTCGGCCAGGTCGTCGTCGCCGGAGTCGGTGCCGGTCTGGACCGGTTTGCAGACCGCCACGTCGATGCCGGCCTGACGGGCGTGGCAGGCCAGGGCGGCGGTGACGACGGTCTTGCCGACCCCGGTGCCCGTGCCCGTGACGACCAGGACGGTCAAGGGCGCGTCACGGCGAGGACGTCGGACAGCACCCGCCGGGCGATGTCGAGTTCGGCGGCGTCCAGCGACGCCCGCGCGGTCAGCCGCAGCCGGGACGTCCCGGCGGGCACCGTCGGGGGCCGGAAGCAGCCCACCTTCACGCCGGCATCCAGGCAGGCGGTCGCGGCGGCCAGCGCCACCTCCGGGTCGCCCAGGATCACCGACACCACCGCCGAGTGGGGCGCGTCGGGAACGTCGCACGCCTCGGCGAGGGCGCGGGCGTGCCGCAACACCGCCTCGGGCCGCCACGGCTCGGCCCGCAGCACGCCCAGCGCGGCGCGCGCGGCGCCCACCGCGGCGGGCGCCAGGCCGGTGTCGAAGATGAACGTGCGCGCCGCGTCGATCAGGTGGGCCCGCACCGCCGCCGGTCCGAGCACCACGCCGCCCTGGCTGCCCAGCGCCTTCGACAGCGTCGTGGTCACCACCACGTCGGGTGCGCCGGCCAGCCCGAGCTCGTGCAGCAGCCCGCGCCCGCCACCGCGCACGCCCAGGCCGTGGGCCTCGTCGACGATCAACAGCGCGCCCTGCCGGCGACAGGCCTCGTGCAGCTCGCCCAGCGGCGCCAGCGCGCCGTCAGCGCTGAACACCGACTCGGTGATCACGACGGCCCGCTCCTCGTCGCGCGAGGCGAGGGCGGCCGCCACGGCCTCGACGTCGCGGTGCGGCGTCACCACCACCCGGGCCCGCGACAGCCGGCAGGCGTCGACCAAAGACGCGTGGGAGAGGGCGTCGGACACCAGCAGCGAACCCCGGCCCGACAGGCCGACGACCGCGCCCAGGTTGGCCGCGTATCCGGACGAGAAGAGCAGGGCCGCCGATGCGCCGACGTACTCGGCGAGCTCGGACTCGAATTGCTGATGCAGGTCGGTGTCGCCGGTGACCAGCCGGGATCCGGTGGCCCCGGCGCCCCACATGCGCAGCGCGGCGACGCCGCCCTCGATCACGTCGGGGTGCTGGGACAGGCCGAGATAGTCGTTGGACGCCAGATCGAGCTCGGTGGCGACGGCCGGGCGGGGCCGCAAGGAGCGACGCAGCCCCGCCTCGCGGCGCTGCTTCTCCACCTCCTCCAGCCAGGCCAGTGGGGAAACCTCGATCGGTGTTTTCATCGCCCTAAAGACTACGAGAGCCAACGAGGCGCGCGACCTCGACCATCGCCGAGGTGATCTGGGCGATCTCGCCCGGCGGGCAGATGTAGGGCGGCATCGCGTAGACCAGGTTGCGGAACGGGCGCAGCCAGACGCCGCGCTCCATTGCCGCCGGGGTGGCGACGGCCAGGTCGACCGGGCGGGCGCACTCGATGACGCCGATCGCCCCGCACACCCGCACGTCGGTGACGCCGGGCAGCGCGCGGGCGGGCTCGAGCCCGTCCGCCAGCCCGGCGGCGATCTCACCCACCCGCGCGCGCCAGTCCTGGTCTAGCAGCAGCTCGACGCTGGCCACCGACACCGCGCAGGCCAGCGCATTGGCCATGAAGGTGGGCCCGTGCATCAGCGCGCCGGCCTCGCCGGCGCTGATGGTGTGCGCGATGTCGGTGCTGCACAGCGTGGCGGCCAGGGTGACGTAGCCGCCGGTCAGAGCCTTGCCCACGCACATGATGTCCGGGCTCACCCCGGCGTGGTCGGCCGCGAACAGCTCGCCGGTGCGGCCGAAGCCGGTGGCGATCTCGTCGAAGATCAGCAGCACGTCGTGCCGCCGGCACAGCTCGCGCAGGTCGCGCAGATAGCGGGGGTCGTGGAAGCGCATCCCGCCGGCGCCCTGCACCAACGGTTCGACGATGACGGCCGCCAGTTCGCCGGCGTGCTCGGCGAGCTGCTGCTCGAACGCCGCGGTGTAGCCGGGGTCGTAGTCGCGCGGGACCTGCGGGGCGAACACCTGGCGGGCCAGGATGTCGGTCCACAGCGTGTGCATACCGCCGTCGGGATCGCAGACGCTCATCGGCGTGAACGTGTCGCCGTGGTAGCCGCCCTGCCAGGTCATCAGCCGGTGCTTGCCGGGCCGGCCGCGGCTGCGCCAGTACTGAAGCGCCATCTTGACCGCGACCTCGACGGACACCGATCCGGAATCGCTGAAGAACACGGTGTCCAGCCCGGCCGGGGTGATGTCCACCAGCAGCTGCGCCAGCCGGGCGGCCGGTTCGTGCGTGAGCCCGCCGAACATGACGTGGTTCATCACTCCCAGCTGCGTGGTCAGCGCCGCGTCCAGCACCGGGTGGCCGTGCCCGTGAATCGCGGTCCACCACGAGCTCATCGCGTCGAGCGCCTCGATCGGCTCGCCGTCCCGGATCAACGTCAACGTGGCCCCCCGCGCGGCGACCGCGACCACCGGCGCGACGGCTTCCCCGCCGATGGTGCTGTACGGGTGCCACAGGTGCGCAGCGTCGATCGCGCTGATCTGCCCGGGGGTCAACCCGGCCCTCGCCGCAGGCATAGTGATCGAGGGTAAAGCAGCCGAGTCGCACAAAATCCGCCCATCGGGGAGCATGGGATCCGATGGCTACGCCGCAAACCCCCGGTGAACCCGCCGCGGGCGCCCCTCCGACCGCGACCACCAATTCCCTGCTGGCCAATTACGACGACGAGGCGCCGCGGGTCATCCGGGTGCGGCTGGCCCCCTGGGACGTCGCCTGCACCGTCGCGCTGCTGGCGCTGCTCATCGTCCTGGCCACCGCGACGGCGTGGCCGGACCGCCTCTTCGGCTTCCTCGAGCACGTCTGCGCCGACGAGACGTGCGGGCCGGTGCCCTTCGGGGTCGACTACTACATTCGCCCGATCGTGTGGGGCGGCATCGGGGCTGCAATCGCCGCCGCGGTCCTCGGGCCGGTCGTTTCGCTCCTGAAGGGCTGGTACATGTCCTTCTGGCCGGTCCTGGCCCTCGCGCTGATCATGCTCAGCTCCCTCGTCGGCTCGCTGCTGACGGTGTTCAGCGAACGCTATTGGGCGTAGGCGCCGCCACGCCCCGGTCCGGCCGGCGCCCGCGCGACTGAGACCCAAATCACAACTGCGCACCCGGATTTGGGCCGCCCAGTCACCGTCCGGTCACGTTCCGACAAAAAATCCCGCCGGGGCCTGGCGGCTAACAACTTCTGTTGTCAGAGTGGCTGCAGTGACTGATGTGAAAACAGGACCGCTGTTCACATCCGCAAGTGTCATGCAGCGGCGTCGGTCCCAACGGGGAGGCTGTCGCCCAGTCATGGAACGGCGGCGGACGCGCGAAGTCACCGCGCTGAGGCCAGTGAGCCCCTGAGAGGCCAAGACAATGAAACGCATCTACGCCTTCGCGATCGGTTTGGCGCTGTTCGCCGCACCGATGGCCGCTCCCGTGGTCGCTTCCGCCGACCCGGGCATCCGGCCGATGGACTACCAGCAGGCGGCCGACGTGGTGATCGCGCGCGGGCTGTCGCAGCGGGGCGTGCCGTTCTCCTGGGCCGGCGGCGGGATCAACGGCCCGACCCGCGGCACCGGGACGGGCATCAACACCGTCGGATTCGACGCGTCAGGCCTGATGCAGTACGCGTACGCCGGCGCGGGCATCAAGCTGCCGCGTTCGTCGGGGGCGATCTACCGGGTCGGCCAGAAGGTGCTGCCCCAGCAAGCGCAAAAGGGCGACATGATCTTCTACGGCCCCGAGGGCACCCAAAGCGTCGCGATGTACCTGGGCAACAACCAGATGCTCGAGGTGGGCGACGTCGTCCAGGTGTCGCCGGTGCGCGCCAACGGCATGGCTCCCTACCTGGTCCGGGTCCTCGGGGTCCAGCCGGCGCCGGTCCAGCAGCTGCCGCAGCAGGCTCCGGCGCAGCAAGCACCGGTGCAGCAACTGCCCGCGCAGCAGGCGCCGACGCAGCAAGCGCCGGTGCAGCAACTCCCGGCGCAGCAGGCCCCGGTCCAGCAACTCCCGACGCAGCAGGCGCCGGTCCAGCAACTCCCGACGCAGCAGGCCCCGGTCCAGCAGGCGCCGTTGCAGCAGCAGTCCGGCCAGCTCCCGGTGCCGCAGGCGCCGGTGCAGCAGCCCCCGGCCCCGCAGGCGCCGCTGCAACAGGCCCCGCTGCAACGGGTTCCCGTGCCGCAGGCACCGGTCCAGCAGCTGCCGACGCAGCAACTTCCGGCACCGCAGGCCCCGGTGCAGCTGCTGCCGCCGCAGCAATCGCCGTTCCTCCCGCCGGCGCCCGGCACCGCCCGGTAGATTCCCCGGCTTTTCGGGGACCCCCGACCGCCGCCACCTGCTCCTAAACCGGAGCGGGTGGCGGTTTTCGGTAAATTAGCGATCGATCATGCCGATCCTGTCCCCGTCTCACCGACCGGTCGCGACCGCGGAACCGGTCGGTACGGCGGCGCGCAATTCGGGGTTCTACCGCTACGACCTGGACGGCCTGCGCGGCATCGCGATCGCGCTGGTGGCCGTCTTCCACATCTGGTTCGGCCGGGTCTCCGGCGGCGTCGACGTGTTCTTGGCGCTGTCCGGATTCTTCTTCGGCGGCAAGATCATTCGCGCGGCGCTGAACCCTGCCGTCACCCTGTCGCCGGTGGCGGAGGTGGTCCGGCTCGTGCGCCGCCTGGTGCCCGCCCTGGTCGTGGTGCTGGCCGGGTGCGCGGTGCTGACCATCCTGGTCCAACCGGAGACCCGCTGGGAGACCTTCGCCGACCAGAGCCTCGCCAGCCTCGGCTACTACCAGAACTGGGAGCTGGCCAACACGGCGTCCGATTACCTGCGCGCCGGCGAGGCCGTCAGTCCGCTGCAGCACATCTGGTCCATGTCGGTGCAGGGCCAGTTCTACGTCGGCTTCCTGCTGTTGATCGCCGCGTGCGCCTACCTGTTCAGGCGTCCGCTGGGCCGCCGGCTGCGCACCCTGTTCCTGGTGCTGCTGACGGCGCTGACGGTGGCGTCGTTCGTCTACGCGATCGTGGCGCATCAGGGCGACCAGGCAGCCGCCTACTACAACAGCTTCGCGCGCGGCTGGGAGTTGCTGCTCGGCGCGCTGGTCGGTGCGCTGGTGCCTGCCATCCGCTGGCCGATGTGGTTGCGAACGGTCGCGGCCACCCTGGCGCTGGCGGCGATCGTCTCGTGCGGGGCGCTGATCGACGGCGTGAAGGAATTCCCCGGCCCCTGGGCCCTGGTGCCCGTCGGGGCCACCATGCTGATGATTCTGGCGGGGGCCAACCTGCAGGGCGGCCCCGCCGCCGGGAACCGGCTGCCGCTGCCCAATCGCCTGCTGGCGGCCGGGCCGCTGGTCGCGCTGGGCGCGATGGCGTACTCCCTTTACCTGTGGCACTGGCCACTGCTGATCTTCTGGCTGTCTTTCAGCGGGCACCGGCACGCCGGCTTCGTCGAGGGTGCGGCGGTGCTGCTCGTCTCGGGCCTGCTGGCCTACCTGACCACCCGGCTCGTCGAGGACCCGCTGCGCTACCGGACCGCAGGGAGGTCACCGGCGACCGCGCCCGCCTGGCTGGCGCGCCTGCCCAGGCCCACGATGGCGCTGGGGACGGCGATCGTGCTGCTCGGGGTCACGCTGACCGCGACGTCGTTCACGTGGCGCCAGCACGTCACGATCCTGCGGGCCGCGGGCAAGGAGCTCAGCGTGCTCAACCCGCAGGACTATCCGGGGGCGCGCGCCCTGACCGAACACGTGCGGGTGCCCGCGTTGCCGATGCGGCCCAGCGTCCTGGAGGTCAAGGAGGATCTGCCGGTCTCCACCCGCGACGGCTGCATCAGTGACTTCGTCAACCCGGCGGTGGTGGCGTGCACCTACGGCGACGTGGCCGCCGACCGCACGATCGCGCTGGCGGGCGGGTCCCACGCCGAACACTGGCTGCCCGCTCTCGACCTGCTCGGCAAGATGCATCACTTCAAAGTGGTGACCTACCTCAAGATGGGCTGCCCGTTGTCCACCGAGGAAGTCCCGTTGATCATGGGCAACAACGCCGCCTACCCGCAGTGCCGGCAGTGGGTCGAACAGACGATGGACAGGGTGATCGCCGACCGTCCCGACTACGTGTTCACCACCACCACCCGGCCGTGGAACATCAAGCCCGGCGACGTGATGCCGGCGACCTACATCGGAATCTGGCAGCGGTTCTCGGACAACAACATTCCGATCCTCGGCATGCGAGACACCCCGTGGCTGGTCAAAAACGGCCAGCCGTTCGACCCGGCGGATTGCCTGGCCAAGAAGGGCGGCAGCCCCCAGTCGTGCGCGATCAAGCGTTCCGACGCGCTCTCCGACCGCAATCAGACCCTCGACTTCGTCACACAATTCCCGCTGCTGAAGGTGCTCGACATGTCCGATGCGATCTGCCGCGCCGACGTGTGCCGGCCGGTCGAGGGAAACGTGCTGATCTACCACGGCGCCCACCACCTGACCCCCACTTACGTACGGACCATGGTGGGCGAATTGGGCCGCCAGATCGCGGCCAATACCGGTTGGTGGTGACGCGCCCCGCCGCCCCGACCGCGGATAAGGTCAGATGGTGCCGACCGACAATCACGCTTCAGCAGCAGGCGTAGCTGGTAACCAACAGCCGAAACTGGCCACCGTCTGGCCGGGGAACCCGTATCCCCTCGGTGCCTCCTATGACGGCGCGGGGACCAACTTCTCGTTGTTCTCCGAGATTGCCGAGAAGGTCGAGTTGTGTCTGATCGACGACGCCGGGGGCCAGTCACGGATTCCCCTGGACGAGGTCGACGGCTACGTGTGGCACGCCTACCTGCCCAACATCTCGCCGGGCCAGCGCTACGGCTTCCGGGTGTACGGGCCCTTCGACCCGGCGGCCGGCCACCGGTGTGACCCGAGCAAGCTGCTGCTCGACCCGTATGGCAAGGCCTTCCACGGGGATTTCACCTTCGGGCAGGCGCTGTTCTCCTACGACATGAAGGCCGTCCACCCCGACGGTGACGACGCCGACCCCGGGACGCCGCCGATGGTCGACTCCCTGGGCCACACCATGACCAGCGTGGTGAGCAACCCCTTCTTCGACTGGGGCTCGGACCGTTCGCCGCTGACCCCGTACCACGAAACGGTGATCTACGAGGCCCACGTCAAGGGCATGACCCAGACCCACCCCGGCATCCCCGCCGAACTGCGCGGCACCTACGCCGGCCTGGCCCACCCGGTGATCATCGACTACCTCAAGTCGCTCAACGTCACCGCGCTGGAGCTGATGCCGGTGCACCAGTTCATGCACGACTCCCGCCTGCTGGACCTGGGTCTGCGAAACTACTGGGGCTACAACACTTTCGGGTTCTTCGCGCCGCACAACCAGTACGCGGCCAATCGCACCTCCAGCGTCGCCGAGTTCAAATCGATGGTGCGCAGCCTGCACGAGGCGAACATCGAGGTGATCCTCGACGTGGTCTACAACCACACCGCCGAGGGCAATCACCTCGGGCCGACGATCAACTTCCGCGGCATCGACAACGCCGCGTACTACCGGCTCGTCGACTCCGACCTGCGGCTGTACAAGGACTACACCGGCACGGGCAACAGCCTGAACCCGCGTCACCCGCACGTGCTGCAGCTCATCATGGACTCGCTGCGCTACTGGGTGACCGAGATGCACGTCGACGGCTTCCGTTTCGACCTCGCCGCCACGCTGGCCCGGGAGCTGCACGACGTCGACCGGCTGAGCGCGTTCTTCGACCTGGTTCAGCAGGATCCGATCGTCAGCCAGGTCAAACTGATCGCCGAACCGTGGGACGTCGGCGAGGGCGGTTACCAAGTCGGCAATTTCCCGGGTTTGTGGACCGAGTGGAACGGGAAGTATCGCGATACTGTGCGTGACTACTGGCGGGGCGAGCCCGCGACCCTAGGCGAGTTCGCGTCCCGGCTGACCGGGTCGTCGGACCTCTACGAGGCGACCGGACGGCGCCCCAGCGCCAGCATCAACTTCGTCACCGCCCACGACGGCTTCACGCTCAACGACCTGGTGTCCTACAACGAGAAACACAATCTGGCCAACGGCGAAGACAACCGCGACGGCGAAAGCCACAACCGCTCGTGGAACTGCGGTGTCGAGGGGCCCACCGACGACCCGGACATCTTGACTCTGCGCCGTCGCCAGATGCGCAACTTCTGGGCGACGCTGATGCTCAGCCAGGGCACGCCGATGATCGCGCACGGCGACGAGCTGGGCCGCACCCAGAACGGCAACAACAACGTCTACTGCCAGGACTCCGAATTGTCTTGGATGGATTGGTCATTGGTCGACAAGAATTCGGACCTGCTGGCCTTCGCGCGCAAGGTCACCACGTTGCGCAAGACCCACCCGGTATTCCGGCGCCGCCGGTTCTTCGAGGGTGAACCGATCCGCACCGGCGACGAGGTCCGCGACATCGCCTGGCTGAATCCCAGCAGCCGGGAGATGACGCACGAGGACTGGGGCGAGAGCATTCACAAATGTGTGGCGGTGTTCCTCAACGGCGAGGCCATCACCGCGCCCAACGCGCGCGGTGAACGGGTCGTCGATGACTCGTTCCTGTTGTGCTTCAACGCCGGCGAAGAACCCGTGGAGTTCGTGATGCCGAACGACGACTATGCGCAGGAGTGGACCGTGGAACTGGACACCAACCACCCGACGGGTGAGGCCGACCAGGTGGTGAATGCCGAAGAGAAGGTCTCGTTGCCCGGGCGCTCGCTTCTGGTCTTACGTAAGACCATGTGACGCATGCCTTTTCCCATACTCTCGACCTACCGGTTGCAGCTGCGCGGTGAGGCCAGCGGGTTCGCGTTCACCTTCGCCGACGCGGAACGCCTGCTGGATTACCTGGACGAACTCGGGGTGTCCCACCTCTATCTGTCCCCCATCATGACCGCGGCCACCGGGTCGAATCACGGCTACGACGTCACCGACCCGACGACCGTCTCCCCCGAGCTGGGCGGCCGCGACGGCCTCGAGCGGCTGTCGGCCGCGGCGCGGGAGCGCGGCGTCGGCCTGATCGTCGACATCGTGCCCAATCACGTGGGAATCGACCAGCCCCAACAGAACGCATGGTGGTGGGACGTGTTGCGGCACGGCCGTTCGTCTGACTACGCAACGTATTTCGACATCGATTGGGACCTCGACGAGGACGGCCGCATCGTCCTGCCCATCTTGGGCTCCGACGACGACGCCGCAGACCTCCACGTCGACGGGGACCTGCTGCGGCTGGGCGACCTGGCGCTTCCCATCGCGCCCGGCACCGCCGAGGGCACCGGGCCCGAGGTTCACGACCGCCAGCACTACCGCCTGGTGGGCTGGCGCAACGGCGTGTGCGGCTATCGGCGCTTCTTTTCGATCACCTCGCTGGCCGGGCTGCGCCAGGAAGACCGCGCCGTGTTCGACGCCACCCACGCCGAGGTTGCCCGGTGGGCCGCCGAGGGACTCGTCGACGGTGTGCGCATCGACCATCCCGACGGGCTTTCCGACCCCTGCGGCTACCTGGCCTGGCTGCGAGAATCGGTTGGGCCGCAAACCTGGATCGTGATCGAGAAGATCCTGGCGGTCGACGAGGCGCTCGAACCCACGCTGCCGATCGGCGGCACCACGGGCTACGACGTGCTGCGGGAGATCGGCGGGGTCTTCGTCGACCCCAGCGGCGCGCCCGCGCTCACCGAGCTCGTCGAGTCGGCGGGTCTGGACTACGGAGCGGCGCCGGAGATGTTGGCGGAACTCAAGATCCGTGCGGCCACCGACACCCTCGCGAGCGAACTGCGCCGGCTGCGCCGCGCGATCGTGGCCGCGGCCGGCGACGACCACCCGCGGTTGCCCGAAGCGGTGGCCACGCTGCTCACCCACATCGGCGTCTACCGCTGCGACTACCCGGGGCTGTCGGCGATCATGCCCACGGCGCTGGCCGAAACACAGGCACAGTCACCGGAATTGGGGCCCGCACTGCAGGTGATCGCCGCCGCGCTGGCCCGGGGCGGCGAGCCGGCCGTCCGGCTGCAGCAGCTCTGCGGTGCGGTGACCGCCAAATCCGTCGAGGACTGCTACTTTTACCGCGACGCGCGGCTGGTGTCGCTCAACGAGGTCGGGGGTGAACCGCATCGCTTCGGTGTCGGCGCGGCGGAATTCCACCACAGCGCCGCCACCCGGGCCCGGCTGTGGCCGCACACGATGACGACGCTGACCACCCACGACACCAAGCGCGGCGAGGACGTGCGGGCCAGGATCGGGGTGCTCTCACAGGTCCCGTCGCTGTGGACCGAGTTCCTCGCCCGCTGGGAGATCGACGCGCCCTCCCCCGACCCGGCGACCGGACAGTTCTTGTGGCAGAACATCTTCGGCGTCTGGCCGGTCACCGGTGAGGTCAGCCCGGAGCTGCGCGAGCGGCTGCACGGTTACGCCGAGAAGGCCATTCGGGAGGCGGCCTGGCATACCTCGTGGAACGACCCGGACACCGAGTTCGAGGACGCGGTGCACCGGTGGCTGGACGGTGTGTTCGACGGCCCGGTGGCCGGCCAGCTGACCGAGCTCGTCGCCCAGCTCAACCCGCACGCCGCCAGCGACGCGCTCGGCCAGAAGCTGCTCGCCCTGACCGTGCCCGGGATACCCGACGTCTACCAGGGCACCGAACTGTGGGACGACAGCCTGGTGGACCCGGACAATCGGCGGGCCGTCGACTACGCCGCCCGGCGGGCCGCGCTGAAGGCGTTGGAGCATCCCAAGATTCGGGTGGTCACGACCGCGCTTCGGGTGCGCCGCGCCCATCCGGACACCTTCCTGCGCGGCGACTACGTTCCCGTGCTGGCCAACGGCGACGCCGGCGATCACGTGCTGGCCTTCCGCCGGGGCTCCGACATCGTGGTCGCGGTGACCCGGTGGACCGTGCGCCTGACCGAAACCGGTTGGGGTAACACGGTGCTGGCGCTGCCCGAGGGCACCTGGAAGGACGCCCTCACCGGCGTCATCGCGGACGGGCCGACGGCGGCGGCCCAACTGTTCGCCGAGCTGCCCGTCGTGCTGCTGGAGCGCCACCATGACTGAATTCCGGGTCTGGGCGCCCAAACCGGAGCTGGTCCGGCTCGACGTCGAGGGCCGCGTGCACCCGATGACGCGCTCGGACGACGGGTGGTGGCACGCGTCCGTGGACGCGGCAGCGGACGCCCGCTACGGGTTCGTGCTCGACGACGATCCCACCGTGCTGCCCGACCCGCGCTCGCCCCGCCAGCCCGACGGCGTGCACGCCCGCTCGCAGCTGTGGGACCCGGCCGGCGCCGCCTGGACCGACGACGACTGGCAGGGCCGGTCGGTCGAGGGCGCGCTGATCTACGAGTTGCACCTCGGCACCTTCACCCCCGAGGGGACCCTCGACTCGGCCATCGAGAAGCTGGACTACCTGGTGGATCTCGGCGTCGACTTCGTCGAGCTGATGCCGGTGAATTCCTTTGCCGGAACGCACGGCTGGGGCTACGACGGGGTGCTGTGGTACAGCGTGCACGAGCCCTACGGCGGCCCCGACGCCCTGGTCCGGTTCGTCGACGCCTGCCACGCGCGGGGCCTGGGCGTCCTGATCGACGCGGTGTTCAACCACCTCGGCCCGTCGGGCAACTACCTGCCCAAGTTCGGCCCGTACCTGTCGTCGGCGAGCAACCCGTGGGGCGAAGGCATCAACATCGCCGACGCCGACTCCGACGAGGTCCGGCGTTACATCATCGGGTGCGCGCTGCGCTGGATGCGCGATTTCCACACCGACGGGCTGCGCCTGGACGCCGTGCACGCCCTGGTGGACACGACCGCCATCCACATCCTCGAGGAGCTCGCGACCGAAACCGACTGGCTGTCAAGGCAATTGGGTCGCCCGCTGTCGCTGATCGCCGAGAGCGATCTCAACGACCCGCGGCTGATCACCCCCCGCGACCGGGGTGGTTACGGCCTCACGGGGCAATGGGCCGACGACATCCACCACGCAATCCACACCGCGGTGTCGGGCGAGCGCCAGGGCTACTACGCCGACTTCGGCAGCCTGGCCACCCTGGCGCGGACGCTGCGCCACGGCTACTTTCACGCCGCCACCTATTCGTCGTTCCGGCGCCGCCGCCACGGGCGCCCGTTGGACACCACCGAGAACTCGGGGATCCCCGGCACCCGGCTGGTCGCGTACACCTGCACCCATGACCAGGTCGGCAACCGGGCGCTCGGCGACCGACCGTCGCAGAACCTGTCCGGCGGCCAGCTGGCGATCAAGGCCGCGCTCGCCATCGGAACGCCCTTCACCGCAATGCTTTTCATGGGCGAGGAGTACGCGGCGTCGACCCCGTTCCAGTTCTTCAGCTCGCATCCCGAACCGGAGCTGGCCAAGGCCACCGCGGAGGGGCGCAAGGCGGAATTCGCCGAGCACGGCTGGGACGCCGACGACATCCCCGACCCGCAGGACCCGCAGACGTTCCAGCGCTCGAAGCTCGACTGGGCCGAGGTGGACTCCGGCGAGCACGGCCGGCTGCACCGGTTCTACCGCGACCTGATCGCGTTACGGCACCGCGACCCCGACCTCGCCGATCCGTGGCTGGCGCACCTCGCCGTCGACTTCGACGAGGAGCAACGCTGGATCAGCGTGTCCCGCGGCCGGTTGCGCATCGTGTGCAACCTCGGCGCCGAGGCGGCGACGGTGCCCGTCGCCGGCGATGTGGTGCTGGCCTGGGGCGACCCCGCGGTCGACGCCGACAAGACGGTGCTCGAAGGGCATTCGCTCGCCATCCTCGCGGTGGGCGAGCAGCGCTGACGCCTGTGGACAACGGTGCGCGGCGTGGCGCGCGACCGCCGATGATTCGCCCATGGATCAATCCGTGTTCGGCCGGTGGATCGGCTTGCTGAGGAAGAAACAGCCGGTTTCGGCTCCGCTCGTCCCGCCCGACGAGGCGCCGCCACAACGCAGCGTGGAGCTGTTGTGGACCGGCCCCGGCCTCGGGCGCACCGAAGGGGCTTGACCCTCGGCTAGACGCTGGGGCGGCCCGCGCCGTGCACCGCCTCGGCGATCGCGTCCGCCAGCGGGTCGATCTCGTCGGCGCCGAGGTCCGCGATGGTGACGCGGATACCTGGGGGCGTGCCGATGCGGAACCGCGTGCCCGGCGCCGCGGCCCAGCCCGCGCCCAGCAACCGGGTGATCGCGACCGTCTCGTCGGGCACCGGGATCCACACGTTGAGTCCGGAGCGGCCACGCGCGGCGACGTCGCGCTCGGCCAGCGCGGTCGCCAGCCGCCGGCGGGTGTCGGCGTACCTGCGCTCGGCCGTGGCGACCAGGCGCGCGGCCGCCGGGTCGGACCACAGGCTGACGGCCAGGTCCTGCAGCAGATGGCTGACCCAGCCCGGCCCCAGCCGCAGGCGGCCGTGCACGCGCTCGACGGTGCGCCGATCCCCCGCCAGCACGGCCACGCGCAGGTCCGGGCCGTACGCCTTGGACGCCGACCGCACGAAGGCCCACCGCTCGGTCACGCCCGCCACCGTGTGCAGCGGCGCGCCCGAAATGCCCGCGCAGTGATCGTCTTCGACCACCAGCAGGTCAGCGGCCCGGCGCACCAACAGGTTTCGTAGTTCGTCGCGGCGGCCCGCGGACAACGCCGCCCCCGTCGGATTCTGGGCGCGGGTGGTGACGATCAACCCGCGCACCCCGCGGTCCAGCGCCCGCGCCAGGTCGGCGGGCAATGGCCCTTCGTCGTCGACCCGAACGGGCTCGGCCGAAAGCCCAAGGGCGGCAAGCAGATCGAGCAGGTTGGCCCAGCCCGGGTCCTCGACGGCGACCCGATCACCGGGACGCAGGTGCGCGGTGAGCACGCGCTCGATGCCGTCGAGCGCGCCGCTGGTCACCGCGAGGTGCTCGGCCGGGACACCATCGGCGGACAGCGCCGCCCGGGCGAACTCCACCAAGGCCGCCGACATGGCCGGCTCCCCGTACAACACCGGGCGGCCCCCGACCGGGCCGGGCAGCGACGCCCCCGCCAGGGGCAACAGGGCGGGGTCGGGATTGCCGGTCGACAGGTCGCGCACCCCGGCGGGGACGTCGAGCCCCAGCAGGGATCGTGGCGTGGTCGCCGGGCGCTGCCGCACCCTGGTGCCGCGCCTGCCGGCGGTCTCCACCGCCCCGCGGTGCCGCAACAGGCGGTAGGCCGCGGCCGCGGTGTTGGCGTTGACGCCGAGCTGGGCGGCGAGGTCGCGGACGGGCGGCAGCGCGTCGCCGGGCGCCAGCGAGCCGGCCGAGATGGCCTCCTCGATGCTGGCGGCTATGGAATCGGCACCGGTCCCGGTTATGCTGTTTTGTACTGGCACGCAATCGATTATGTACTAGAACAAAGGTAGGCGCCATGACCGCCGGATACCAGCCCACACCGCGCACGACGCCCACCCGCTACCGGGAGCGCGCGCGCTACGACCGCGAGACCGTCCACCGCATCCTGGACGAGGCGCTGATCTGCCACCTGGGCTACCTCGGCGACGGCCGGCCGGTGGTCCTGCCGACCACCCATGCCCGCCTGGGCGAGACCCTCTACCTGCACGGTTCGACCGGCAGCGGCCCCCTGCTCGCGGCAGGCGCGGCGCCCTCGGGCCTGCCCGTGTGCGTCACCGTCACCCTGGTCGACGGGCTGGTGCTGGCGCGCGCCGCCATGCACCACTCGGTGAACTTCCGCTCTGTCGTCGTGCTCGGCACCGCGCGTGTGGTCGAGGACGCGGCGGAGAAACTGCGGGCGCTCGCCGGCCTGCTCGATCGCATCGCGCCCGGGCGCGCCGCCGACTGCCGGGCGCCGAATCCGCGCGAGCTGGCCGCGACGGGGGTGCTCGCCCTCGACCTGGTGGAGGTGTCGGCCAAGGTGCGCGGCGGCGGGCCGGTGGACGATCCGGAGGATTGCGCGCTGCCGCACTGGGCGGGGGTGGTGCCGCTGAGCGTGACGGCCGGTGCGCCGGTGCCGGCCTCGGACCTCGATCCTGCGCTGCCGGTGCCGGCGTACCTCAGCGAGCGAAGGGGCTGAGGCCCACCCGCGCGCGCCGGCTGTCGTCCCACCAGGTTCCGACGAGCATGACGGTGCCGGCCCAGGCCAGGCCCAACATCCAGCCGGAGAGCACGTCGCTGACGTAATGGACTCCCAGGTAGATCCGCGAGAACCCGATCAGGAACGCCGAGCCGATCGCGACCGTCCACACGACCACCCGCCCGGTCCACCGCATGATCAGCCACCGCGTCAGCATCCACGCGGAGATCACCATGATCGCGGCGGTGCCGGTGGCGTGCCCGGACGGAAACGAATACCCGTCCGCGTCGACGAGGGCGAAGGGAAAGGGCGGCCGTGGCCGACCCACCAGGGCCTTGGCGGTGAAGAGGACCAGCGGAACCACACCGCCGCCGACCAGCGCGAGCACCACGGGCCGCCACGACCTGCTCCGATAACCAGCGGCAACGGAGATCGGGAACGCGATCGCCGTCAGGAAAAGGGGTCCGCCCGCCATGGTGATCGCCCGCAACGCGGCGGTCAGCCACAATTCACGGTGGGCTGCGAGCCAACGAGTCACCGGCTGGTCGATTCCGGCGATGCCGTCGCCCTCGAGCACGTCCTCGAGAATCTCGCTGAAGCCGACCGCAAGCGCGACGACCACGGCCAGCCCGAGCAGCAATGCGGCACCGGCGACCTCGCTCTCCGACCACCGACGGGCCAGCGACCACCCTCGGTCGCTGATCCGGTCACGGGCCCGGGTCAGCGTTTTGGACACCTTCACCCAGAGCGTCCGGAACGGGGGTCCGCGTCGGGCGACCCGAACCGCCACCCACGCAAGCAGCACGAGCAGAACCACGATGCCGGCGCCGACCAGGCCGAACCCGCCAGCACCGGGGCCATACTGCTGGTCCATGCAGCGCGGCCCGGGGTCTAGAACAACAGGTAGCGGTAGGCGGGCGACCCCGGCTCGAGGCGTTCGACGTGCAGCTCCGTCGCCCGCATCCGCGCGAGCAGGCCGTCCAGGTCGGCTGACGAGGCCAGCTGGATGCCCACCAGCGCCTCGCCGGTCTCGCGGTTGTTGCGCTTGATGTACTCGAACAGCGTGATGTCGTCGTCGGGGCCCAGCACCTCGTCCAGGAACCGGCGCAGCGCGCCCGGCTCCTGCGGGAAGTCCACCAGGAAGTAGTGCTTGAGGCCGAGGTGGACCAGCGACCGCTCGAGCACCTCGCCGTAGCGTGAGACGTCGTTGTTGCCGCCGGAGATGAGGCACACCACGCTCGAGCCCGGTTCGACGTCCGCCTCCAGCAGTCCCGCGACCGAGAGCGCGCCCGCGGGCTCGGCGATGATGCCCTCGTTCTGATACAGGTCCAACATCGCGGTGCACACCGCGCCCTCGTCGATCGTGGTGATCGACACCATGTCACCGGCGGCCGCCAGCGCGGCGTAGGTCAGCGTCCCCGCGCGGCGCACCGCGGCGCCGTCGACGAACTGGTCGACGTGATCCAGCGTCACCGGCTCGCCGGCGGCCAGCGCCGCCATCATTGCGGCGGCCCCGGCCGGCTCGACGCCCAGCACCGACGTGTTCGTCGTCCGCTCCGCCAGGTACGTGGTGATGCCTGCGATGCAACCGCCACCGCCGACGGGAACCACGACCAGGTTCGGCTCCTCGTCGAGCTGCTCGAGCAGCTCGACGGCGATGGTGCCCTGACCGGCGATGGTGCGCAGGTCGTCGTACGGGGGCACCAGCGTGGCGCCGGTGCGTTCGACGTCGGCCAACGCGGCCTCGGCGGCCAGGTCGTACGTCGTTCCGCCGACGATCAGTTCGATGAACTCCCCGCCGTGGTAGCGGATCCGGTCGCGCTTCTGCTGCGGCGTCTTGGCGGGCACGTAGACGCGCCCGTGCACCCCCAGCGTCCGGCACGCGTAGGCGAAGCCCTGCGCGTGGTTGCCGGCCGACGAGCACACGACCCCCGCGGCCAGCTCCTCGTCGGACAGCTGCACCAGCAGGTTGTAGGCCCCGCGCAGCTTGTAGGAGCGCACCACCTGCAGGTCTTCCCGCTTGAGGTAGACCTGCGCGCCGGTGATCGCCGACAACCGGTCGCTGTATTGCAGCGGGGTCGGCGTGACCACCGCGGCGATCCGCTTCGCCGCGGTGTCGATGTCAGACCCGCAAACGTACGGCACGTGCGGGTGCTGGCTCAGTTCGGCGGACACTGGTCAATGGTGCCATGCCAGCCGGTCAACACAGGAATTCAGCCGACGGGGGTGAGCACGAACACCGGGATCTGGCGGTCGGTTTTCTTCTGATATTCGGCGTAGTCGGGCCAGGCCTCGACGGCGCGCTCCCACCAAACCGCCTTCTCGTCGCCGAACACCTCACGCGCGTCGTACTCGCGGGTGGTGCCGCCGTCCTGCAACTCGACCCGGGGGTTCTTGACGACGTTGTGGTACCAGACGGGGTGCTTGGGGGCGCCGCCCAGCGACGCGACGATCGCGTACTCGCCGTCGTGCTCGACCCGCATCAGCGGGGTCTTCCGAAGCTTGCCCGTCTTCGCCCCGACCGTGGTCAGCACGATGATGGGCTTGCCCTTCATGTCGGTGGCCTCGGTCCCGCCGGACTGCTCGTATTTCTCGGCCTGTTCGCGGGACCAATCCCATGGGCTCGGCGCGTATTCCCCAGAAAGTGGCATGCCCCAACTCTAGGCCGGGGAAGTCGAGGGCGCCGGGCCCGTCAGGTAGCGGCTGAGCACCGGGCGTACCCATTCGGTCAGCGTCGCGTCGTCCATCTCGGCCAAGGCCGGCACCCCGACGACGTAGCGCGCCATCGCGATTCCGAGCACCTGCGAGCCGACCAGCGCGGCCCGCTCGGCGGCGCGGTCGGGTGTGACACCGGCCAGCGCCGGGGCGACCTGCTCGACGAACACGGCCAGCAGCGTGTCGGCGGCCGTGCGATTGGTCGCGGCCGCGCGCAGCAGGGGCAGGAAGGAGCCGTGCGGGTCCCAAACCTGGACGAACAGCGGAACCAGCACGTCCGCGAGGCGCTCGGGCGCGACGCCGGACAGGTCGGGAAACCTGACCTCGAGCCGCGACACGGCGGCGAACAGGTCGGCCTTGCTGCCGAAGTAGTGCATGACGAGCGCGGGGTCCACGCCGGCCGCCGACGCGATCGAGCGGATGGTGGTGCGCTCGAAGCCGTGGGCGGAGAACTGGGCGCGCGCGGCGCGCAGGATGGTTTCGCGGGTGACCTTCCCGTCGCGCGTCTTCGCGGGCATGGTCCCGATTGTATTCAACAACTGTTGACACAGCCAGCATCCCGGGCCTACCGTTGAGTTCAACAACTGTTGAACTCAACTCCGGGGAGGTCCTACTCATGACCGTGTCCGTCATCCAGATCGGGCTCGATCCCGACGTGGTCGACTGCTCGTCGCCGGATTTCGCGCAGTTCGCGGGCCTCTCGAGGGAAGTGTTGCGGACGGCCAACGACGACAACGTCGCGGCGTTGCGTGCCGCCGGCTACGAGGTCGACAACTGTCTGATCGACTTCGGCACGGCCGGCGCCGACAAGGCCCGCCGGTGGCTTCAGGCCAAGCGCTACGACGCGGTGTTGATCGGGGCCGGGATCCGGTTGGTAGCCGACAACACGCTGCTGTTCGAGTCGATCGTCAACGCGGCGCACGCGACCCAACCCGGCTGCCGATTCGTCTTCAACCGCGCAGCGCAGTCCACGCCCGGCGACATCCGCCGCTGGTACCCGCAGCCCGAGGGGGCGGCGCGATGACGACCCACGAAGTCGACGTCCTGGTGGTGGGGGCCGGCCCCACCGGCCTGACCGCCGCGGGCGACCTGGCCCGCGCCGGGCGGTCGGTCACCGTGTTGGACCGCTGGCCCACGGAGAACCCGGCGAGCCGCGCGTTCGCCACCATGGCGCGCACGCTGGAAGTGCTCGACGCGCGCGGCCTGGCCGACGACCTGTTGGCGCGCGGGCACCGCGCACCGGGCGTGCGACTGTTCGCCGGCGCGCAGATCGACCTGACCCACCTCGACTCCCCCTATCCGTTCGTGTTGATCACCCCGCAGACCAACGTCGATGCGGCGCTGCGTCGCTACGCGGTGGCCGAGGGTGCCGAGATCCGGCGCGGCATCGAGGTGGTCGCGCTCCGCCAGGACTCCGACTCCGTGACCGTCACCGCCCGCCCCAAGGACGACGACGATCCGGCCCACCGGCTGACGTGGCGGGCGCGGTACGTGATCGGCGCCGACGGCGCGCACAGCACCGTGCGGCGGCTGGTGGGCGCCGCATTCCCCGGTAAGACGGTGCTGACGTCGATCGTGCTGGCAGACGTCAGGCTGGCGCACGGGCCCGCCGGTGGCGGCCTCACGGTCGCCGCCCCCGGCGACCTCCTGGCCTTCCTGGCTCCCTACGACCGAGCGGGCGGTTCCTGGTATCGCGCCATGGTCTGGGACCGCGCGCATCAAGTACCCGACGGCGAACCGGTCTCCGACGCCGAGATCGTCGACGTGCTCGCCCGCGGCATGGGCACCGACCACGGCGTCGTCGAGGTGGGCTGGAAGTCCCGGTTCCATTGCGACGAAAGGCAAGTCGAGCGGTACCGGCATGGGCGGGTGTTCTTGGCCGGCGACGCCGCGCACGTGCACTCCCCGATGGGCGGTCAGGGCATGAACACCGGCATTCAGGACGCCGCCAACCTGGCCTGGAAGCTCGACGCGGTGCTCGGCGGCGCCGACGAGGCGCTGCTGGACAGCTACCACACCGAACGCCACCCGATCGGCAAGCGCGTGGTGTTGCAGTCCGGACTGATGGCCCGTGCCGCGACTCTCCATCCGCGCGGCGCCCGATGGTTGCGGAACCTGTTGGCGCCCAGGCTGCTTCGGATTCCGTCGGTTCGGGACAGGGTGGCGGGCAGTTTCGCCGGCACGACGCTGCGCTACGGCCGGCACGGCCTGGTCGGCACCCGCGCCACCCAGATCCCCCTCGTCGAGGGACGGTTGACCGAATTGCAGCGCACCGGCGGCTTCGTGTTGGTGCGCGAACGCGGTGCCCCACCGGTCGAGGCGCCCGGGATGCTGCAGGCCGAGCGGACCGACCGCGGGCCGGCCGTGCTGGTGCGCCCAGACGGGTACATCGGCTGGGCGGGGCCGTCGGCCCAGGCGCCGGCCCGGATCCCTGGGCCGGCCGCGGTACGCGCGGGGTGATGGCCTATCGCCGCGTGTCGACGAACGGGCGGAGGTGGACGCGCGTTTGGTGGTCGGGCGCCCCGGGTTCGCCGTCGGCGTGCTTGCCGCGGGTGTAGTCGCCCTGCCACGGCACCTTTTCGCCCAGTTCGGTGTTGGTCGCCGCCTGCGCCTGACCCAGCTCGTTGCGTGAACGCAGGAAGAACTCGTGTTTACGGCGCACTTCCTCGTCGGAGTCGATCGGCCTGATTTCCGGCGCGAACTCCTCCAGCTCGGCCCGGCGCTGCGGGACGATCATGCAGATCGGCTCGTCGACCTCGAACCGCACCGGCATCATCTTGCGGGTCATCTGCCAGCTCATGCTGAAACTCGATGTGGCCCAGTCGGTCTCGACGATGCCCTCCAACGGAGACACCGCGTCCTTCGGATAGTTCGCCGGCCCGCGGACCAACAGGTTGTAACCGGGCGGGGTGCGGAACAGCATCGGCAGGTGCCAGGTCAGGATGCCGTGACCGAAGTGGCTGAACGGCAACAGCTGACCCGGGTCGCGCCGGTCGGGCGCGATGATGACCCCCATGCTGTCGTCGCCGCCCATCCAGGTCGCGGTGAATGCGCACGGGTTGCGCAGCTCCCAGCCACTCTGGTTCGCGATCAGGATCGGTAGGCACCGGTTAGGCCAACCATTGCGCAGCTGTGACATCCACGGCCGGCTGATGGGCGCGGGCGCGATTGGCGGCGCGTTGTCCGCGGTGGTGAACGCGATCAGCGGGCGCGTGGGCCCTCCGGACTTGTCGCTCATCGACTCCCCTCGATTCGCCGGTTGCGCAGACCTTCCCAAACCATTACCCAGTGTGCCCTGCGAGGGCGGCCTCGAGCGTGTGAGCCGGCAGGTCCGACCACGGCCGCGGGTCGTCGGGCTGCGCGGACGGATCGGCGAGCGGGCGATGCCACCAGCCGATGTCCCGCCACGCTCCGTTCTTGAAGCCCACACGATTGAAGAGGCCGACGCGACGGAAGCCCACCGCCTCATGCAGGCCGACACTTGCCGGGTTGGGCAGCACGATGGCGGAGTAGGCGTTGACGTACCCCTGAGCGGTAAGCACATTGAACAAAGCGGCGTACAGTCGGCGGCCGTTGCCCTTCCGGTGCAGTGACGCGTCGAGGTAAACGGATACGTCGACCGACCAGCGGTAGGCGGCCCGCTCGCCGTGCGGACTTGCGTAGGCATAGCCCCTGACGACATCGGCATGGGTGATGACCAGCCAGGGCAGGTCGGTCAGCGTGGCCTTGATCCTCGACCGCGTCTCTTCGGCCGTCGGCGGCACCGCTTCGAAGGAGATCGCGGAGTCGCGCACATACGGCGCATAAATGTCGGAGATCGCGTCCGCATCCTCCGGCGTTGCCATTCGGATCATGTGAAGAGCTTGCCCGTCACCTTCTCGGCGAACCGGCGGTGGGGCTTCGGCGCCGCGCAGCCAGCCGCCATTTGTTCGCCAACCAACCTAGTTGTTGCTTGGTGGTGGCTGCGGCTGAAAGGGTTGGTACCACCACCAGTCGGCGCGCTCGCCGGTGGGCCCGGACCACGGCGGTACGGCGGGCGGGGCACGGTCGGGCGCACGGGCGAGCGATCCCGCACTCAGCGGTCGGCCCGAGCTGTCGGCGACGACGAGGTCGTCGGCGGGTCCGGTGATCGTGATGACGCCCCGGTGGTGCAACCGGTGGTGATAGGGGCAGACCAGCACCAGATTGGCCAGCTCCGTTGGGCCGCCGTCTTCCCAGTGCCGGATGTGGTGTGCGTGCAGACCGCGCGTGGCGCCACAGCCGGGAACCGCGCAGGTGGGGTGGCGATGCTCGAGTGCGCGGCGAAGCCGCCGGTTGATTTGGCGTGTCGCCCGCCCGGCGCCGATGACCTCACCGTCCCGTTCGAACCAAACCTCGCAGGTGGCGTCGCACGTCACGTATCGGCGTTCGGCGTCGGATAGCAGTGGACCCAGATGCAGCGCGGCGGCGCGCTGCTCGACATCGACGTGCACCACCACCGTGGTGTGCTGCCCGTGCGGACGGCGGGCCGCCTCGGCATCCCATCCGGCCTCGACCAGCCGCATGAACGCCTCGACGGTGCCAGGCAGGGGCGGCGCGCTGTCTGACGCACCCTCGGCGCGGTCGTGTTTCCATTCGGCGATCAGCGCGTCACGATGAGACGCCAGCGCCGCGTCGAACTTCGCCGCGTCCAGGTGGGGAAGTCTGATCCGCCAGCAAGTGAACTCGTCGCCGGCGGTCTTGGTGATCGAGGGCTGCTCGTGCGGCCGGGCGTCGGGTTCCGGTCGCGGTTCCAGCTTGACCGCGGTGCGCAGCTGGTTGACCGTGGCGACCCGGGCTAACTCCGCGTAGTGCTCGTCGGATCCATCGCCCGCCCGGGCCGCGATGACGCCGACCTGATCCAGCGACAGCCGGCCCTCCCGCATGCTCTGCGCACAGCGTGGGAACTCCTCGACCCGGCGCGCGACGGTGGCGATCGTGTGCGCGGTGGTCGAGGACAAACCCAGCTTCCAGGCCACCAACGCCGGCACCGAGCGCGCGCCGGTCATGCCGCACAGCCCATCACGCTCGATCTCCGCGACGATCTCGACGATGCGGCCGTCGATCGCGTTGCGCTGACCGGCCAGCTCCGCCAGCTCGTCGAACAACACCTCAAGACGGTCAACAGGTTTCACCTCCGCGGGAGGCGAGGCGATCGAAGACATGGCTTCATCATCGCAGGGGGGTACGACAAATCTCGGCGTCAATTGGTGCGGTCGGCCCAACCCGGTGGAAGCTGGTCGGGGGCCACGTCGATCACCGATTCGTCGTCGGCACCGACACGCTCGAACAGGGTGATGTATGCGAATTCGGGCACGGTGAATATCGGGTAAGTCGGTCCCTCATCACGGTAGGCGCGCATCTGGTCGAGGTGCTCGTTCTGGAAACACACCGTGCGCTCGCCGTGCTCGCGGATCCACTGGGGGAAGAAGATCACGCCATGGATTCGCCGCTTGCCGGGCATGACGTTGACTGCCACCGACGTGCCCGTGGGCTCGGTCCAGGAGACCTTGTAGCTGTCGTCGTCGAGCTGCACCAGGTCGACGTCCTGACCCTTGACCCACCGTCCGCCGACATGGCCGGAATGGATTCGATAGTCGATGGTGCGGTCGTTCTTGACATACATCTCGTAGCGCCAGCCGTTGGCGTAGGTGTAAATGAACCGGCATCCCACGATCCCCGACAAGTCCTGCGGCGGAATGGGATTGTCGACGGTGGTCATAATCGGCTCCCGACTCCGTCGGCGCTCAGTAGCATCACGTAGTCGAAGGTACGGGTTAGGGGCGTCGCGGAATGCACTGGATGGGCGCGTGGTGGCGTCAGCCCGACCACTACGACTGGTTCTCCGACTACCTCGGCGCGCGCGGATTGCAGCCATTCATCCGCTACCTGATGGTCGGCATCATGTCCATCCTGATCGCGGCGACGTTGCTGATGCTGAACAGCCCGTCGGGTATGCAGACGCCGGTGCGGGGCGGCCTGGCGGTGGCGTTCATCGCCTGCCTGGCGGGCATGGCGCTGGTGTGGGCGCGACGGTGGCCCTCGCGCGTTGAATCACAAGTGTTTTCGGTGGTGGGCACGATCGGTATCGCCGCCGTGTGCGTGACCGAGGCCGACCCGCGCAGCGGGATGCTGAGTTGCGCGGCATTCGGCGGCCTCGCGGGCTATGTCGCGTTTTGTCACTCCGCCCGCCTGCTGGTCTTCACGCTCGGCACCGCCCTGGGTGCGGCCGCGGCGTGCGCCGTGCGTATCGCTACGTCCGGTGACGCATCGATGGCGGCGGCCAACTTTCTGTTGCTCGGCGCGGGGATCCTGGCGGTGCCGTTCTGCGGGCAGGTACTGGTGCACTGGCTTTCGGTGGATGCTCTGAAATCCTCGACCGATCCGCTCACCGGCTTGCGTAACCGCAGGGGGTTCTACCGATCGGCCGCGAAACTGGTAGCCGCCGACGGGCGCACCTCGTGCCTCAGTGTGCTGATGGCCGATCTCGACAATTTCAAGCGGATCAACGACACGCACGGCCACGCGACCGGGGATCGCATCCTGGTGTCCGTCGCCGACAACCTGCGGCGGATCGGCAACGACAGCACGGTCATCGCGCGGGTGGGCGGGGAGGAATTCCTGGTCGCCGAGATGGCCGGCACTTCCGAAGCCCTCAAGACCGCCGAAGCGATGCGGCTGGCGATCGCCGCGACACCCTGGGGTGTCACGGCCAGCCTGGGTGTCAGCAGCATCCAACTGCGGGCACCAAGCGAAAGCACCGAACGGCAGGTGATCGAGCGCCTGGTCCACGCGGCCGACCTGGCGATGTACGAGGCGAAACGCGCGGGCGGCAACCAGGTTCGCCATGCCGACATGCCGGTCCCGCCCACGCGCTGAGGCGCAATGGCACTCTCCGCAGAAAGCCCGCCTAGCGCGCCCCGGCCAGCCCCGCGATGGTGTTCACGCGCCGGACGGCCGTGGCTATCTCGTCGGCGAACTCGCGGCGCCGCTGGGCGATGTCGACGTCGGAGAACCCGTCCACCAGCTCGCGATGCCGGGCCAGCCGCAGCGCGGTCTTGAACAACTCCATCGACCTCGACTCGGCGCTGGCGATCCTGCGTTGCAGCTCCCACTGCTTGCCCACCTCGAGGCAGTCGGCGAGAAAGGCCTTCTCGTCGAACGATTCGTCGTCGAAGGCGGCCAGCCGGTCGGCGACGATGTGGTAGGCGTCCAGGAACGGCCGCAGCACCAGGTGCGCCAGCAGCAGGTCGGCCTTCTCCAGCAGACCACGCACGTCGGCCGCGTTGGCCGCCTTGCTGGTGTCCTCCACCCGCCCGATCAGACGCACCTCGTCGGCGAGCTCCTTCTCGAATTGCGCGCGCGCCGAGAACAGGAACTCGAACTTCAGCAGCTCGCGCAGCCGCAGCGCCTCGTCGCGCACCGTCGTCGGCTCCACCAAGCCGTCCACCGAACCCTCGGCGTCCTCGATGGCGGCCAGCAGTGCGGTCTCGGCGATAGCACGGTCGACCACGATGTGGATGGCCGTGTTGCGGTAGAACGCGGCCACCAGGTGCTGCTCGGCCCCGATGCCCCAGACGGGTTCGGTGCCGGCGTCATACACGCTGACGACGCCCGAGGCGACCATTTGATGCAGCGCCCAGCGGATGGTCGAGCGGTTCGTCAGGTCGGCGGCGCCGGCGACGCACCAGTTCCGCGCCCCGATGTAGCTGGCGAGCGGTCGCACGGTGGCCAGCACCTCGCTGATGGACAGCGACCGGTCCGCACCCAGCAGCGCGAGGCTAACCACCGCGGTCGGCGTGACCGGGGTGGCGCGGTTGATCCGGTGCTCGACATCGAGTGCGATGCGTTCGATCTCGGTGCCCGTCCCGGACTCCTCGGCGCGCAGCTCCTCGAGGCGCTTGCGCAGCGGCAGCGGTTCGCCGAAGTCCAGGTAGGCGCGCCCGAGCCGCTCCCCCTGCTGGCGCGCCAGCCGGATCAGGAAACGAAAGTCCTCTGGCCGCTTCGTGGCGCCGTAGGCCTCGGTGGTCATCGCCTCCACCTCGTGCAGCTGGTCGTACACGATCGAGGTGGGCACCAAATAGACTTCGGGACCGTCGATTTCGTCGACGGCGTCGCTGATGTAGCGCAGGATGCCGTAAACGGGGGGCCGCAGCTTGCCGGTTCGCGTGCGGCCGCCTTCGATGGACCAGGTGAGGTTGGCGTGGTTCTGCACCAGCTGCGCGGCGTAGGCGCGTAACACGAAGCGGTACACCGGAATGTCTTTGGTCTGGCGCCGGATGAAAATCGTGCCCGTCCGCTTGGCCCACGCGCCCATCGGAAAGAAATTCAGGTTCGCGCCACCGAAGGTGAGCGCCGGGGAAAGCCGGTTGGCCTGGATCACCTCCGGCAGCAGCAGGCCGTCGAGATAGGAGCGATGCGAAAAGGCAAACGCCAGAGTCGCTTTGCGATCCAGCTTGCGCAGCTGCGCGATCTGGTCCTCGTCGACCAGGACGTCGTAGGCGCGCATCAGCCAGCGACTGAAGCTGCGCCACGCCCGGACCGCCCGCTCGTCCAGCGACGGCGCCATCTCCCTTAGGTAGCCGGCGGCCTCGGCGCGCACGCTGGCCAGGTTGCGCCCGAGCTCGTCGGCCAGGCCGCCCAGCCGCTCGTCATACCACGGGGCCGCAAGCAGCTGGACGACCTCCGCAGGGTCCGTCGTCAGCGGTGTCGTCGCCTCCTCCACGACGCCGGTGCGCTGCAGCAACTTTCGCACGCCGACCCGACCGAACTCGCGGGCCGTAGTCCCCGGGCCCCCGCTCATGCCGGCTGCACCGTCGCCGCCGACGGCTCGTGCACGTCCGGGTGGAGTTCGGGCGCGTAGAGTTCCTCGATCTGGCTCGCGTACTTCGCCATGATCGGCTTGCGCTTGAGCTTCATGGTCAGCGTGATCTCGTCTCCCCCGGGCTCCCAGAGTGACGGCAGTATTCGGAAGCGCTTGATCTGTTCCACGCGTGACAGCTTCGCGTTGCCCTCGGCCACACCCGCGGCGATGCGGGCGACGACCTCCGGATGGGCCGCCAGCGCCGCGGGCGACGCGTCGCCCAGGCCGTGCTGCGCCGCGTAGGGGCCGACCGATTCGGCGTCGAACACCATGAGCGCGGCGTTGTAGGGCCGTCCGTCACCGATCGTGATCATCACGCCGACCATCGGGCACGCGGCCAGCACGGTGTTCTCAATGTTGGCCGGCGACATGTTCTTTCCGGCGGCGTTGATGATCAACTCCTTCTTGCGGTCGATGATCCTCAGGTAGCCCTCGTCGTCGACCTCGATGATGTCACCGGTGTGCAGCCAGCCGTCGGCGTCGACGGCCTCCGCGGTCTTGGCGGGTTCCTTGCGGTAGCCCTTCATCACCAGCGGGCCACGCACCAGGAACTCGCCGTCGTCGGCGACCTTGCCCTCCAGCCCGGGCAGCAGCTTGCCGACGGTGCCCAACCGCGCGTCGCGAGGGTGGCTGACGCTGGCGACGCAGCTCAGCTCCGACATCCCCCACACCTCGGCGATCGGGATGCCGATGCCGAGGAAGAACGCCAGGGTCTCCCTGGGGATGGGGGCCGCGCCGGACACCGCCCAGCGGAGTTCGCCGAAGCCGAGCCGCTCGCGCAGCTTCGACAGCACCAGCTCGTCGGCCTGGGCCCATTCGGCGGCCAGCTCGTCCGACATCGGCTCGCCGGCCACCAGGGCGGCGGCCCGCTTGCCGGCCACCGACATCGCCCACTGCAGCGCCTGCCGCTTGACCTCGTCGGTCTCGCTGGTGACGGCGAATTCGATTCCGGCCTTGAGCTTTTCCCACACCCGCGGCACGCCGCCCCACACCGTGGGCCGCACGTCGGGCAGCGCGGCGGCGATGGCACGGACGTCCGAGACGACGGTGACCTGGGCGCCGAAGACCTCCAGGCCGTACAGGCCCATCACCCGGTCGGCGATGTGCGCTGTCGGCAGGTACGACGTGACGCGGTCACCGAACTGGGACGGGAGGACGGCGTTGAGGGCGTACGCCTCGAAAAGCAGGTTGGCGTGCGTCATCTCGACGCCCTTGGGGTTGCCGGTGGTCCCGGAGGTGTAGATGAGCGTGACGACGTCGTCCGGCCGCACCGCCCGCCAGGTCGCCTCGAAGTCGAAGCCCTCCCGCGCGGCGGCGTAGACGTCGTCGACCGACATGGTGCCCGGTGGCGAGCCGTCGATGCAAACGATGTGCTCGATCGGTGCGCCGCTGGCGCGGATGCGGTCCACGTACTGCTCCTCGCAGATCGCGACCCGGGTTCCCGCGTTCTCGAACAGGTAGGTCAGCTGTTCGGCGGGCAGCGTGTTGTAGACGGAAAATGAAGTGGCGCCCAGGTGTTGGGCGCCGATCTCGAAGGGGTAGAACTCGATGCGGTTGGCCATCATCAGCGAGACCGTGTCGCCGGGCCCGACGCCCAAGCCCGCCAGGCCGGCGGCCACCTTGCGCACCTGCGCCGCGAGCTCGCGCCACGTCATGGTCTGGGTGTTGCCCGGGGTGCGCAGCGCGACGGCGTCCGGATCGATCGACGCGTTGCGCTGGAACGCCTCGCATAGGGTGATGGGACGCTCGGTCATGGGTGTCCTCTCAGCTGTGCCTTCGTGAGCGTACGTCCGCGATCGGAGACGCGGAATGGATCACGCCGGATCCGGGCGCCAGAGCTGCACCGTGCTCGAAATGCCGGCCGGCAACTCCAGCAGTTCGATGGGTGTGCCGTCGGGGTCGTAGATGAAGAACATCCGCACCCCGCCGATGTCGACGGGCGGCTCGGCCCGCACGCCGGGGTGCTCGCGCCGCACCGCGTCGTAGGTGGCATCCAGGTCGTCGACCCGGAACGAGACGTTGGTGTAGCCAAGGTGCGGTCCGCTCGGGCAGTCGGGGACGGCGCCCAACGACAGCAGTTCGACCATCGCGGAGCCGACCAGCCCGCCGACCATGCGGCCCCGTTGCGCGGCCCCGCCGGTCACCGAGTCCAGTCCCGCGCCGTCCAGCTCGACGTCGAAGACGACGTCCATGCCCAGCACCGCGGTGTAGAACGCGCGCGACGCCTCGATGTCCGAGACGCCGATGCAGACGTGGGAGAAGTTGCGCACGGCGATGGGCTGGGTCATGGAGCTCCTTTGCTCAGGCGGGCAGCGCGGTGTGAATCCCGCACGTGCACGCGTCGATTGAGGGACACGTGCAGCGCATCCCCCATTCGATCACGGCACGGGCCCGGGCCAGCGCCTCCATCTGGGCATCGATTTCGGCCAGCTTGGATTCGGCCAGCGCCCGGCTGACGGGCCGCCCCGGCGCGTCGTCGGCGAAGAGCAGCTGGATCTCCTCCAGTGCGAAGCCGGCCGACTTGCAGAGCCGGATCACGTCGAGCCGGGCCAGCACCGAGTCGTCGTAGCGGCGCTGCCCGCCCAGCCGGCCCGGCGGGGGCACCAGCCCGATCTGTTCGTAGTAGCGCAGGGTGGTCGCCGCGACGCCGGCTTGGCGCGCCACCTCACCGATCGTGAGCCGAGCACTCATCGGGCCTCCTCGACGCTTGACTTAGAGCCAACTCTAAGTCGTTGACTGGGGGCATGCACACACATTCACTCGACGGACTGGGCGCGGCGCGCTACGCGCTGCTCCGATCGTTCCGCCGCGACGGCACCCCGGTCGACACCCCGGTCTGGTTCGGGCTGGACGGCGGCGCGCTGCTGTTCCGCACCAAGCGCGGACCGAAGACCAACCGGCTGGCCGCGCGCGGCGACGTCGAACTCACCGCGTGCGACCATCGGGGCCGGGTCCGCCCGGGCGCGACGACGGTCGCGGGCCGCGCCACCATCCTCTCGGGGCCCGACGCCGAGCGGGCGAATCGCCTCCTGCACCGCCGCTACGGCTGGCAGTGGAACATCGTGCCGCTGATCAAGGTCCCGGGCGTCACGAACGTGCACCAAGATTTGTGCGTGCGCGAGAAGCTGCGCCGCGCGCGCGACCGCGGCGTGTGGGCCGACAGCGTCATCGTCCGGGTGGAGGTGCCATGACGCACGACCCGGTCCGCTCCCCCACCCTGCGCCAATGCTGCGCCGCCGCAACCGGATTGGTCTGGGGCGCGGTGCGTCCCAAGCGGCCCGACGACCGGTTTCTCCGCGGTGTCACCGACGCGGGCCTGCCCGAGCCCCGGCGCACCGTAACGGTGGTCGCGCTGCCCCAGGTGCCGCGCTCGGTGCCCACCCCGGCAATCGTCGAGGGCACCTTCGCACCCACCCGCGTCGACAACTCGATGACGTCGTTCGTCGTCACCCACCCGGACGCCACCTTCATCGTCGATCCGGCCGTGTGCCGCGACGTCGAGCGCCGCGCGATCGCCCAACTACCCGCGGTGCTTCGCGTCGCGGTCCGTCCGCCCGCCGACACGGTTCCCACGATCACGGCCCTGACCCGGCTGCCCGAGACGCCGGCGTTGGACTTCGCCCTGCCGACTCACGCGCACTGGGACCACGTGTCGGGTCTGCTGGACCTGCCGGATCTGCCGGTTCATCTGCACCGCACCGAACGGGACTGGATCGATTCGGGTCCGGTGGCGCCGGTCGGCGGCGTTCGCGATTCGCTGCGCGGCCGGCCCGCCGTCGACTACGAGCTCGACGGGCCGCCGGTGCTGACCTTCACCCGGAGCCACGACCTGTTCGGGGACGGCTCCGTCCTCCTGGTCGACCTGCCCGGACACACTCCCGGCAGCGTCGGAGTGCTCGCCCACACGGCGTGCGGGTGGGTCTTGATCGCCGGCGACGCGGCCTGGCATTGGTTGCAGATCGAGAAGGTGCGCCAAAAGTCGAGTTACCCGGGTGTTTTGGTGGACGAGGACCGCGAGGAAGCCTTCCGGACGCTGCAGCGACTGCACCTGGCCCGGCACTCGGTGACGATCATCCCCACCCACGACCACGAGGCGGCGCTCGGGTTGTCCGCGTAGCCCCCCGCACAATGGGGCGCGAC
Organism: Mycobacterium sp. E735; assembly: GCF_001666955.1. NCBI lineage: Bacteria > Bacillati > Actinomycetota > Actinomycetes > Mycobacteriales > Mycobacteriaceae > Mycobacterium > Mycobacterium sp. E735. The sequence goes on from NZ_LZIX01000078.1 coordinate 60,690, forward strand.
GGTGTGACCGGCGGCGGTCCACAGATTCCCCACACTCGGATGACCCCCGCGATGTTACGGTGGTCTTCGGGTTATGCACTCTCGCTTCTACTTTGAGGTAGCGATCGTGGCGAATTCTGTTATGGGCGACTTGGTCAGCCAACTGCGCGTCGCCCTTCACCGGTTGCAGGACTGGGCCTACCCGGACGAGATAACTCACGATCGCTTCCGCGCCTTCATGAAGACGCCCCACGACGTCGGCGGCGAGCCGGACGCTCCGGCGGTCTTCGAGGAGAAGGAGGAAGAGCAGTGGGAACTCAACACGTTTGTCACGTGTGAGGTGCTCGGCTGGCGGGGCATCTGGACATCGGAGGAGCGCAGACGGCTCGGCAACGTCGATGTCGGGAGGATGCTTTATCAGGGTTTCCCCTACTACGGCCGTTGGGTTTTGGCGATTGCCCGGTGCCTCATCGACAAACGCCACATCACCCTCGGTGAGTTGATCGAACGAGCGGCCGAAGTAGGTGGGCGCGCGGCGGCCGGTGCGACGCCGCCGGAGCCGGCGCCTCACACTGTCGGCGACGCGGCCGCGGTGCCCAGGAACCGCCATCACGTCGAGGCCGTCGGCAAGGGCGATCCGCAGTGCTTCGATGGCCTCGCCGGTGACGCGCGGTTCGCGGTCGGCGACCCGGTGGTGGTGCGGGATCTGCCCACCATCTTCTACACCCGCACCCAGGAATACCTGCGGGGCAAGCCGGGCACGGTCGTCCGGGTGTCGTACGAGAGCCCGGCCCCCGAGGACGAGGCGTTCGACCGCGAAGATCAGCGGCCGGAGTGGTTCTACATCGTTCGCTTCAAGATGGCCGACCTCTGGGACCCCTATGCGGGCCCGCCGAACGACACGCTGCAAGCGGAGATATCCGAGCGGTGGCTGCAGCCGGCTTCTTAGCCGAAGCCGTCACCCATTCACCAACCAGGATGGCGAGATGACAGAGCACACCGACGCGGCCCACGAACCCGAGCGCCACGCGGCACCGATGGTCGAAGAGGTCACCGACTTCGAAGTGCTGGAAATCGCCCTGCGCGAGCTGGCAATCGAGAAGGGCTTGTTCACCGCCGAGGATCATCGGCGCTACACCGAGTTCGTCGAGCAGATGGGCCCTGCGCCGGGCGCCCGGCTCGTCGCGAAGGCGTGGGTGGACCCCGACTTCAAACGGCTGGCCCTGCAAGACGGCGTCGCCGCCAGCCGCGAGGTCGGCATCGACTGGCTCCATCCGACCGGCTTCGGCACACCCAGCGACTTCACCGCACTGCACATACTCGAGGACACCGAGACGCTGCACCACGTGATCGTGTGCACGCTGTGCTCCTGCTACCCACGCCCGCTGCTGGGGAACTCACCCGAGTGGTACCGGACGCCTAACTACCGGCGCCGCATCGTGCGATGGCCCCGCCAAGTCCTGGCCGAGTTCGGCCTGTACCTGCCGGAGGACGTCGAGATCCGGGTCGAAGACTCGAACTCCAAACACCGGTTCCTCGTCCTGCCGCTCCGGCCGGCAGGCACCGATGGGTGGAGCGAGGAGCAACTCGCCGAAATCGTGACGCGCGACTGCATGATCGGCGTCGCCCTGCCCAGGCCCGGCGTGACCTCGAATATCGACCGCCCCGTGCATCCGGCCGTCCGCCCCGCCGAGAACTACTGAGGGCCCGCCGATGTCTGCGGAGATCGACGTCACCGCCGTCCGGGTGCCGACGCTGGAGCAGGTCGCCGAACGCGATCAGGTGTGGGCACGGATGGCGGAGAAATATGGCGTGAGCAACCCGGTGCCGCCCTGGAAGTCCAGCCTCGACGGGATGTGCGAGGCGCTCGACCGGCAGGGCACGGCGCTGGAGCTCTTGATGCGCCGGACCGACGAGGATCGCCTCGGCGAGGAGGTGTACGTGGCCCTGCCGTATCCGGAGAGCCAGCTGGTCGCGCTGGCGCACTCCCTGGTTGCCCGCAATGTCATCGACGAGGCGGCGCTGGCTCAACGCATGGAAGCGGTCCGTGCGCGGCTGCAGGCCGGCGACGCCTGACGAAAGGGACGGCGAGCCCGCGAGTGTGCGGTTACTTTCACGTTCGGCCGCGAGTGTGAAACCACATTCGCACTCGGCGGCGCCAGGCTAGCCGCCCAGGCATCCCGGGCCGAGCAGTTCCTTGAGGTCTCCCATCAGCGCCGGCGAGGGCGTCACCCGCAGCGACGGGTCCAGCTCCAGGGTGGTGATCCGGTCCCCGCTGATGAGCCGCAGGTGCACCTGGGCGGTCCCGGGGTGGCGCGCCAGCACCTGCTTGAGGGCGCTGACCTTGTCGATGGTGCACTGCCGGGTCGGCAGGCTGACCGCGATCGGCCGGTTCGGCTGGGCATTGGAGAAGTCCGGCACCACAAGCTCGTTGGCGATCAGGCTGATGCGGTCGTCGCGGATGGCCACCTTGGCGTTGATCAGCACCACCGCGTCGTCGGCGATGTCGGCGCCATAGGCGGAATATGCGTGCGGGAAGAACATCACCTCGATGCCACCGGTGAGGTCTTCCAATTGCGCCGACGCCCAGGGCATTCCGTTCTTGTTGACCCGCCGGTTGACCGACGCCAGGATGCCGCCCACGCGCACCTGCGTCTCGTTGGGGACGTCGCCGTCCAGGATGGCCGGGATCTGGGTGTCCACCTGGGCGGCCAGCAGGTGCGCCACGCCATTGAGGGGATGACCCGACACGTACAGGCCCAGCATCTCGCGCTCCAGCGCCAGCTTGTGTTTGTCTTCCCATTCGTCCTCGGGCACCTTGATGGTGAACACCGACTCGGTGCACCCGTCATCGCCGCCGAACAGGTCGAATTGCCCCATCGCCTCGGCCTTTTTGGTGCCCAGCACCGAATCGACGGCATCGGTGTGCACCAGGAAGAGGCCCTTGCGGGCATGGCTCAGCGAGTCGAACGCGCCGGCCTTGATCAACGACTCCGTCACCTTCTTGTTGCAGGCCGAGACATCGATCTTGTTCAGGTAGTCCGAGAAGTCGGTGAACTTCCCCTTCTCGTTGCGGGTCTTGATCAGCGAACCGACCACGTTCGCGCCGACGTTGCGCACCGCACCCAGCCCGAACCTGATGTCCTGGCCGACCGACGCGAAGTTCACCAGGGACTCGTTGACGTCCGGCGGCAGCACGGTGATGCCCAGCTTGCGGCAGTCGGCCAGGTACACCGCGGCCTTGTCCTTGTCGTCGCCCACCGAGGTCAACAGCCCGGCCATGTATTCGGCCGGGTAGTTGGCCTTCAGGTAGGCCGTCCAGTAGGACACCAGGCCGTAGCCGGCCGCGTGCGACTTGTTGAACGCGTAGCCGGCGAAGGGAAGGATGGTGTCCCACAACGCCTTCACCGCTTTTTCGGAGAACCCGTTGGCGGTCATGCCATCGTAGAAACCCTTGTACTCGGCCTCGAGCACCTCGAGCTTCTTCTTGCCCATTGCTTTGCGCAGCGCGTCGGCCTTGCCCATCGTGTAGGAGGCGACCTTCTGGGCGATGAACATGATCTGCTCTTGGTAGACGATCAGACCGTATGTCTCCGAGAGGATCTCGCGCAGCGGCTCCTCGAGCTCCGGGTGGATCGGTTTGATCGCCTGGCGGTTGTTCTTGCGGTCGGCGTAGTCGTTGTGGGCGTTCATGCCCATCGGGCCCGGGCGGTACAGCGCCAGCACCGCGACGATGTCGTTGAACTCGGTGGGTTGCATGCGCCGCAGCAGGTCGCGCATCGGGCCGCCATCGAGCTGGAACACCCCCAGGGTGTCGCCGCGGCCCAGCAGCTCGTAGGTCGGCTTGTCGTCGAGCGGCACCGATTCCAGGTCGAGGTCGATTCCCCTGTTGGCCTTGATGTTCTCCAGCGCGTCGCCGATGATCGTCAGGTTGCGCAGGCCCAGGAAGTCCATCTTCAGCAGGCCGATGGCCTCGCACGACGGGTAGTCCCAGCCGGTGATGATGGCGCCGTCCTGCGGCCGCTTCCACAACGGAATGGCCTCGGTGAGCGGCTCGCTGCTCATGATCACCGCGCACGCGTGCACGCCGGCGTTGCGGATCAGCCCCTCCAGGCCGCGCGCGGTCTGGTAGATGGTGCGCACGTCGGGATCGGTTTCGATCAGGCCGCGCACCTCGGCGGCCTCCTTGTACCGCTCGTGGTTCGGATCGGTGATGCCCGACAGCGGGATGTCCTTGGCCATGATCGGCGGCGGCAACGCCTTGGTGATCCGGTCGGCGATGGCGAAGCCGGGTTGGCCGTAGTGGATTCGAGCCGAATCCTTCAGCGCCGCTTTGGTCTTGATGGTGCCGAAGGTGATGACCTGGGCCACCCGGTCCTGGCCCCACTTGTCGGCGGCGTAGCGCACCATCTCACCGCGCCGGCGGTCGTCGAAGTCGATGTCGATGTCGGGCGCCGACGGCCGCTCGGGGTTGAGGAACCGCTCGAACAGCAGGCCGTGCGGGATCGGGTCGATGTTGGTGATGCCCAGCGCGTAGGCCACCAGCGAACCGGCCGCCGAACCGCGGCCCGGCCCCACCCGGATGTCGACCGAGCGGGCGTAGTTGATCAGGTCGGCGACGATGAGGAAGTACGACGGAAAGCCCTTGTCGCAGATGACCTTGATCTCGTATTCGGCCCGGTCGATGTAGTCCTGGCCGACACCGGACGGGAAACGCCGCCGCAGCCCGGCCATCACCTCGTGGTGCAGCCAGGACGCCTGGTCGTGTCCCTCGGGCACCGGGAAGATGGGCATCCGGTCGCGCGGCGCCCACACGTCGTCGTAGGGCTGCACGCGCTCGGCGATCAGCAGCGTCGAATCGCACGCGCCCGGCACCGTCGCGTCCCATATCTGGCGCATCTCGGTGGCCGACTTCAGGTAGTAGCCGTCGCCGTCGAACTTGAACCGGTTGGGGTCCGACAGCGTCTTGCCGGTCTGCACGCACAGCAGCGCCTCGTGGTTGTGCGAGTGGTCGCGGGTGACGTAGTGGCAGTCGTTGGTGGCCAACGGCGGGATGCCGAGCTTGCGGCCGATCTCGAGCAGGCCGTCGCGGACCCGCTGCTCGATGGACAGGCCGTGGTCCATCAGCTCGAGGAAATAGTTGTCGGCGCCAAAGATCTCCCGCCACTTGGCGGCCGACTCCAGCGCCTCGCGGTCATGCCCGAGCCGAAGGCGGGTCTGCACCTCGCCCGACGGGCACCCGGTGGTGGCGATGATTCCCTCGGCGTGTTCGGCGATGAGCTCGGCGTCCATCCGCGACCACTTGCCGAGCTGGCCCTCGAAGGAGGCCAGCGAGGACAGCTTGAACAGGTTGCGCAGGCCGGTGGCGTTCTCGGCCACCATCGTCAGGTGCGTGTAGGACCCGCTGCCCGACACGTCGTCGGACTTCTGTCCGGGGTCACCCCACGTGATCCGGCGGGTGTCGAAACGCGAGCCAGGCGCGATGTAGGCCTCGACCCCGATGATCGGCTTGATCCCCGCCTTGGCCGCGGCGTTGTAGAACTCGCTGGCGCCGAACATGTTTCCGTGGTCGGTCATCCCGACCGCGGGCATTCCCAGCCGCTCCACCTCGGCCAGCATAGGCGTGATCTTCGCGGCCCCGTCCAGCATCGAGTACTCGGTGTGGTTATGCAGGTGCACGAACGACGACTCGCGACGAACGCTTGCGTGAGGAGGAATCGAACCTGTCATAGGGACGCCAGTCTATGACTGAGCACCGACGGGTTTCGGGCGTGTCGCGAAGTGTGTCTGCTATTGATTCGCGGCGACCCGCCGCGTGCAGACACCCGGCGCTCTAGCCGTACAGCTCGACGAAGTTCTTCAAAGACTTCTGCACGTCGCCCTTGACCGCCCGCGCGGCCGCCGAACCGACCGGGCCGAACAACGCCCGCCCGCCCAACTCGAGGCGCAGGCCCAGCGTCGATCCCTCGTCGGCGGCCCGCACGGTGAGCGTCACGGCGTACTTGGCGCCACCCTTGCCCGAACCCGAGAGCGCCACCTCATGGGGCGGGTCCCACGTCGTCACCGTCCATGTCACCCGGTTGCGGAAACCCTTGGCCCGGGCCACGCCCACCACCTGGACACCCTCTCCGAGTTCCTCGGGCAGATCACTGCGCCACCCTTCGTGCATCACCAGCCAGTCGCCCAGGTCCGACAGGTCGGAGACGTGATCCCACATTTCCTGCGGGCTCATCGGCATGTCGGCGGTCAGGTCAACGGCGGCCACGCGATTCCTCCTTGCTCCCCGGTGAACGCCACGCTGGCGTGACACTCGGTGCTCAATGCCACGCTGGCGTGTCCCCCGCAAGCGGGAGGTGCCCCCAGCTCGCCAGCACGGGGGTGCCCCAGCTCGGCGAGGCTCAGCGGTTTGGTCCGCCGCGAAAGCGGTTGCCGATCCGGATCCCGGGCAGCAGCAGGCTGCGCGGGGCGAACCGGCCGCCGGTGCTGACGACCTTGGGCACGACGCCGGGCACCACGGTGCGCCGGCCGGACAGCATGCCGCCGATCGCCGCCTCGGCGACGTCGCGGGGCGAGACCTGCGCGATGGGGATGCTGAACCGCTCGGCGTTGGCGATCTCCGCCCATTCGGTCGGCACCGGCCCGGGGCACAGGCACGTGACCGACACCCCGGTCCCGTGCAACTCCTCGTGCACCGCCTCGGAGAACGTCTGCACGAACGCCTTGGTCGCCGAATAGACCGCCATGTAGGGCACCGGCTGGAAGCCGGCGATCGACGCGATGTTCATCACCGCCCCGGCCCCGCGCTCGACCATGCCGGGCAGGGCCGCGTGGGTGAGCTCCATCAGCGCCAGCGAGTTGAGGGTCACCTCCTCGCTTTCCCGCTCGAGCGGCAGCTCGTGGAAGACCCCGCTGGTGCCGAACCCGGCGCTGTTGCACAGCCCGGCGATGGGCTCGGCGCGCAGCCGATCGGCCAGCTTGGCGCGGCCCTTGGGATCGCCGAGGTCCAGCGGCAGCACCTCGACCGCCACCGAGTATTCCTGGCCCACCTCGTTGGCGAGTTCGTCGAGACGCTCGCGGCGCCGCGCCACCAGCAGCAGCGGGAAGCCCCGGCGGGCCAGCCCGCGAGCCAGTTCGGCGCCGATGCCGGACGAGGCGCCGGTGATGACGACAGTGGTCTGAATGTCGGGTTTCGGAAGGCTCATGATGTCACCAATGTATCCCGCGAGTCGCCCGCACAAACGTCTCGCTGCGTTTGTCGAATTGCGGTGAGTCGCTTGATGATTCGTCCCCCTTGGCGGCATGGGAGTCGCCGAACATGGCGAACGCGCGGTTGCGCACCCGGTCCATCACCGCCGGGTTCACCGCGTCGGCGACGGCGGCGAATTGACCGAACGGCGAGCTGGCCCGGCGCGGCCGGTGCACAATCGCGTCCGCGATCACCCCGGCCGCCTGATCCGGCGTCAGCGCCGGGAACTTGTCGTACAGGGTGGTCGGGCTGATCATCGGGGTGCGCACCAGGGCCATGTGCACGGTGGTGAACTTCACGCCGTCGTTGACGGTCTCGGCCTGCAGGGAGTCGCACAGGCTGTCCAGCGCGGCCTTACTGGCGATGTAGGCGCCGAAGCGCGGCGCGCGGGTCTGCACCCCGACCGAGGAGACGTTGATGATGTGCCCGAAGCCGCGCTCCCGCATCCCCGGGATGAACTTGAGGATGAGCTGGACCGCGCCCAGATAGTTCAGCTGCATGGTCCGCTGATAGTCGTGGATCCGGTCGTAGGACAGCTCCAGCGAGCGCCGGATGGACCGCCCCGCGTTGTTGATCAGGATGTCGACGCTGCCCAGGTCGCTGAGCACCTGGTCGGCCATCGCGGCGATCGCGTCCATGTCGGTCAGGTCGCACGGGTAGACGTGGGCGCTGCCGCCGTTGCCTTCGATTTCAGCGGCGACCTTCTCCAGGTTCTCCCGGGTGCGCGCGACGAGCACCACCTCACCGCCCGCTTCCGCAATCCGCTTCGCGGCGGCCTCCCCGATGCCCGACGATCCCCCGGTGATCAGGACGGTCTTGCCACTGACCGCCTCGTCGAGCGTGCGTCCCTGCACCGCGTCGAGCAGATTCCTCAGATAGAACGGCCGGTAGCGGCCCGCGGAGTTGGGGGTGTTGACGATGTGGGACACCGCCGCGATCGGCTTCTCCACCAGATTCGCGAGCGGCTTTTCGACCATGTTGGTGATGTCGCCGAGATTCATTGGCTTTCGCTCCTGATGATGTCGGCCCCCCGACCGCAACTGGCCTGCCCGTTGACCACGACCGCCTTGCGGGGCTGTGTGAATGTTGTGACGCGAGTCATAAAGCCAACCTAGGACATCAGCGCCCCCACTCGATGCAGATTTCCGGCATGTAAAGCGCGCCGCACATCTCACGCCGCGGCGGGCGGGGCCGTCATGGGTGAGCAATCCGGTTGTTACGCAAGGACATCCGAGCGTGATTGCGAACTAACTGGTGGGCAACGCCGAAATGTTCCAATCGGACTTATGAAAATTCTGGCACGCTTCCACAAGCCACAGCCGGGCACCATCTACGACCGGATCGGCGGCCACGAGGCAATCGAAGTCGTGGTCGAGGACTTCTACGTTCGTGTGCTCGCCGACGACCAACTCGCGGGCTTTTTCACCGGGACCAACATGAACCGGCTCAAGGGCAAGCAGGTCGAGTTCTTCGCCGCCGCGCTCGGGGGCCCCGAGCCCTATACCGGCGCGCCGATGAAGCAGGTCCACCAGGGGCGCGGGATCACCATGTACCACTTCAACCTGGTGGCCGGGCACCTGTCGGACGCACTGGCCGCGGCCGGGGTGCCGTCCGAAACGGTCACCGCGATCATCGGCGCGATCGCGCCGCTGGCCCCCGAGATCGCGACGGGCGAGGCCAACACGGCCACGGTCTGACCGTCCCCGCCGGGATCGCCGCGGCGGTTGCGGTCGCGCATTTCGGCGTGTCGCGCCGACGGTGCGCCCGGCAGGCGGTAGTCAGCACGTATGCGACTGCTCGCCGTCATCGTTGCGGCCCTGGTGCTGAGCGCCTGCGGCGCGAAGACGACCCCGGCGCCGGCCACCACCACGTCGGCGACCACCACTGCCCCGCCGACCGCGGCGCCGCTCGACTGCGCCACCCCGGCGAACGCGGCCCAGCGGCAGGTGTGCACCGATCCGCACCTCAGCGATCTCGACCATCGGGTCCAGGCCGCCTACCAGGAGGCGCTCGGCCGGCCCGGCGCGGACCAAGCCGCGCTGGCCAGCGCGCAGAACAACTGGGCGAGCGGGCGGGACGGCTGTGCACAAAACCCCGAGATGCGCACGTGCCTGACCGAGGCGTATCAGACGCGGCTGGTCCAGTTGGCCATCGCCGACCCCGGCACCTTGAGCCCGCCCGTCGTCAGCTACCAGTGCCCCGCGGACACCGGACCGTTGACCGCGCAGTTCTACAACGAGTTCGACCCGCCCGCGGCGGTGCTCGACTGGAAGGGCAACCAGCAGATCCTGTTCCAAGAGCCGTCCGGCAGCGGCGCCAGGTACGGCCGGCAGGGCTCGGAATACTGGGAGCACCAGGGCGAGGTCAAGCTCGACCTCAACGGCACCAAATTCGTCTGCCGCGCGCCGTGATTCGGCGCGCCGCCGGCCAGCGGTCAGTCGAAGACGACCACGGCCCGGCCGACGATGTCGCCCCGGCCCAGGGCTTCCAGGTTGTCGTTGATGTCGTCGAGCCTGACCGGGACCACGTGGTGCTTGATCAGGCCTTGGCTGGCAAGCGCGAGCACCTCCCGAAGGTCGTTGTAATTGCCCCAGAACGAGCCGAAGTACGACTTCTCTCCGCTGACGAACGGAAACAACGGGAGCTCCACCCGCTGGCCCATGAGGCCCACCTGCGATAGCGCACCCTCCGTCTCGAGAATCGCGGCCGCCAATCCCAGGGACTCCGTGGATCCGGCGCAGTCCAGTACCGCGTCGACGGTGCGTCGGCCGGTCAGGTCCTCGAGCTCGTTCTGCACGTCCTCGACGGATTTGTCCCGGACGTTCACGGTGTGATGCGCGCCGTGTTCGGTTGCGACCTTGAGTTTTTCATCGCTCCGGGCGAATCCGAGCACGGTCGCGCCGCCACCGAGTAGCCGGGCGTATTGCACCGCGTAGCTGCCCAGACCGCCGATGCCGTTGATGACGACCGTACGGCCGGCGCCGAGTTTGCCCGCGTCGCGCAACTTCTTCATGCCGCGGTACGGAGTGAGGCCCGCATCGGTCAGCGGGGCCAGGTACCGGGGGTCGGCATCCGGTTGATCGGCGACCGAGATCACGTGGTCGTACGGGGCGACCATGTACTCGGCGAAGCCCCCGTTGGGTCCGAACCCGACGAGTTGCCCGTCGGCGCACAGTTGCTGGTTGCCTTCGTGGCACTGCCGGCACGTGCCGTCCCCCCAGTTCGGGTCCACCACGACAAGGTCTCCCTCGCCGATGCCGGCGGAATCCGGCACGTCGGCGCCCACCTCGGTGATGGTGCCCGCCACTTCGTGCCCCGGGATGAACGGGAAGTCCACCGGGAGACCGTCGCGGAAGTAGCCATCCAACAGCTGATAGTCGCTGCGGCACATGCCCGTCGCGGCGACCTTGATCAGGACCTGGCTTCGCCCGACATCGGGAACCGGCACTTCGTCGATCTCCAGCGGCTGGTTGTATCCGTGCATGCGTGCTGCCCGCATCGCCATGATGTCTCCTCGATATCCGCAAGTAACCGGCGATTGCGCCGGGAATAGGTCCGCCCGAAGGATGATCAATAGCCAACCGGATGGTCGGCGGCCGCGGTACAAGATTCCTGCCCGATGTTTGCCGGTTTCGATCCCGCGCGGTGACACTCACCCAGCGAGGGCCCTCGTATTCGGCTACCTTTTTCTTTGCGGAGCGGTTCCGGCCCCCGCGGTGTGCTGACGCCAAGGGGGGTGTTGACCTGACCGCCGCCGAAAACATCGAACATCACCTCACTTCCGGTGATCTCGTCGCCGAATTGACTGCGCGCGCACCGCATCCCGGCGCGAACGTCGGGCTGTGGCCCGGTCTGACCATCTACCGATTCACCGAGCCCACCGAACCCGAGTGGCAGGAGATCCGGGGACTGTCGATCGGACTCGTCGCGCAGGGCCGCAAGGCCGTCATCGAGATGGGCCGGCGTCACGTCTACGACCAGTTCAGCTACCTGGTGATCAACGGCGATGTGCACTTTCAGAGCGAGGTGCTCGAGGCATCGCCACGCAAGCCCTGCCTATGCATGGTGCTGGAGGTGGATCCGTCTACCGTTCGCGAGATCACCGAGAAGATGCCGGGCGGGCGGGGCGCCGAGGCGGCGTCGGTACCGGAGCTCACCGAATCGTGCGTCGTCTCCGCGCTCGACGACGAAGTCATGAGCTCGGTCCTGCGGTTCGTGCGGTCGCTCTCGACCGAGGTCGACCGGCGAGTGCTGGCGCCCTTGTATCTGCGCGAGTTGGTGTATCGGGTCCTGCAGCGCGAACAGTTTGCGCGGATGCTGCACTTCGCCACCCAGCAAGCGGCCGGTAATCCCATCGGCGCGGCACTGACCTACATCAATGAGCATTGGGCCGAGCCGATCACGGTCGCGACCCTGGCCGCGGAGGTGGGCCTGAGCTCATCCGCATTCACCAGAGCGTTCCGCGAGGTGACGGGATCGTCGCCGTATCAGTACGTCAAAGACGTCCGGCTGAACCGAGCGCGCGAACTGGTTCTGGATCGAAGATGGGCCGTGACCGAGATCGCCCACCGGGTCGGCTACGTCAACGTGTCCCATTTCATCAGCGAGTTCCGAACCCGGTTCGGCGCCACGCCGCGCGGTTACGCCAGCCGCCAGTCCGCCCGCTGAGGGCCGCCGATACAAGAAAGCGACCGGATCAGTAACGGCTTCGAGGACCAGCGCCCATTCGGGGCTCACTTCGTGATGCAGTGAGAGCGCAATTGCCAACTCGTCACCAAGGGGGACACCGATGGCCGAACCGATCGCGAAAGTGCAGCCACGAACGATCACTCATGTCGGTGTGACCGTCACCGATGCGGAGGCGGCCATCGACTGGTACCAACGCGTCCTCGGCTTCCAACTCCTGCACGAGCCGCAGGAGTACACCGCGGGCGAGGGTTACTTCGGCGAGCTGGTCGCGGACATGCTGGGCCCCCACGTGGTATCCGGCAGGATCGCCATGATGGACGCGGGCAATGGTGTCGGCCCGGAGTTGTTTGAGTTCTCCGAACCCAAACCCGAGCAGCGGGCAGCTGAGGAGAACACACAGTTCTACTTGCACAAAACCGGTACGTTCCACTTCTGCGTCATCGACCCCGACGTCGAAGGCCTTGCGCGGCGCATCGCGGAGAGCGGCGGCAGACAACGCAGCGCGGTGTGGGAGTTCGCGCCCGGCATCGGATTCTATGTGTGCTACTGCGAAGACCCCTTCGGCAACATCGTCGAAATCTATTCGCACGGCACATCTCAGATTTGGAGCACCCTTGCGCAGGTGAACGGCAAGGCCGGTAATCACCAGCCCTGAGCGCTGCCTAGCATGCTCGACATGGTCCGCACATTCGACGACCTCGTGGCCGAGGCCGATGCCGCCCCCGTCGACGGCTGGGACTTCTCCTGGCTGGACGGGCGCGCCACCGAGGAACGCCCCTCGTGGGGGTATCAGCGTCAGATGAGCCGGCGGCTGGCGAGCGTGTCGGCCGCGTGCGACATCGACACCGGCGGTGGCGAGGTGCTCGCGGGCGCGGAGCGGTTTCCGCCCGCGATGGCCGCGACGGAATCGTGGCCGCCCAACGCGGCGCTGGCCACCCGACGCCTGCATCCCCGCGGCGTGGTGGTGGTGTTGACCGGCCACGAGCCGGGGCTGCCGTTCGCCGACGCGGCCTTCGACCTGGTGACCAGCCGCCATCCCATCGAGGTGCGATGGGCCGAGATCGCGCGGGTGCTGCGGCCGGGCGGCACCTACTTCGCCCAGCAGATCGGGCCCGCGACGATGGCCGAACTGGTCGAGTACTTCATCGGGCCGCAACCGGAAAAATGGGCCGAACTACACCCCGACGTCCAGCGCGCCGAGGCCGAAGCCGCCGGGATGGAGGTCGTCGACATCCGGATGGAGCGGATGCGGGCCGAGTTCTTCGACGTCGGCGCCGTTATCTACTTCCTGCGCAAGGTGATTTGGACGGTGCCGGACTTCACGGTCGACGCCTACCGGGATCGGCTGCGCGAACTGCACGAGCGCATCGAGGCCGACGGGCCGTTCGTCGCGTACTCCACGCGGCTGCTCGTCGAGGCGCGCAAGCCGGCCGAGTGATCGCAAGCGCGGCGAAGCCGGGCGCTGGGGGCACCCCCAGCGAAGCTTGGGGGACGGGTCGCGACCATCAGAATGATCAGCCCTCGGCGCGCAGCACGTCCAGCGCGTGCTGCAGATCGGCCGGGTAGGGGCTGACGATCTCCATCCGCCTGCCGTCGGCCGGGTGAGCGAACGACAGCGACCGGGCGTGCAGCCATTGCCGTTGGAGCCCAAGCCTTTTCGCGAGTTTAGGATCCGCCCCGTAGACCAGGTCACCGCAGCACGGGTGATGCAGCGCGGAGAAATGCACCCGAATCTGGTGCGTGCGGCCGGTTTCCAGGTGCACGTCGAGCAGGCTGGCGGCGACGAAGGCCTCGATGGTGTCGTAGTGGGTGAGGCTGTGCCGGCCGTTCGTCGTGACGGCGAACTTCCACTCGCCGCCGCGGTGCCGCCCGATCGGAGCGTCGATCGTGCCGCTCGACGGGTCCGGATGGCCCTGCACCAGCGCGTGATAACGCTTGTCGACAGTGCGCTGTTTGAACGCGCGCTTCAGCACGGTGTAGGCGCGCTCGGAGAGCGCCACCACCATCACCCCGGAGGTGCCGACGTCGAGGCGATGCACGATGCCCTGCCGCTCGGGCACGCCGGACGTGGTGATCCGGTAACCGGCCGCGGCCAGTCCGCCGAGCACCGTCGGTCCGGTCCAGCCCACCGACGCGTGCGCGGCCACCGCGGCGGGCTTGTCGACCGCGACGATGTCGTCGTCGGAATACAGAATCGTCATGCCCTCGATCTCGACCGGCGTGTTCTCCACCGGCGGCGGCGCTTCGGGCAACCGGACCTGAAGCCACGCGCCGCCGGTCAGCCGGTCGGATTTGCCCGCCTGCACGCCGTCGAGTTCCACCCCGCCGTCTTCGGCCAGCGCCGCGGCGGCGCTGCGGGACAGGCCCAGCAGCCGCGCGAGGCCCGCGTCCACGCGCATGCCCGCCAGCCCCTCGGGGACGGGCATGGAACGGTGCGTCATCGGCGCTGGTCGGCCTTCCGCCTGCCGACCGTGTCGAAGTCGTAGCCGAAGACCGACAGCACCACCAGGAGGATGGCGCCGCCCACCACCGAGGGGTCGGCGACGTTGAACACCGGCCACCACCCGACCGACAGGAAGTCCACGACGTGGCCGCGCAGCGGCCCGGGCGCCCGGAAGAAGCGATCGACCAGGTTGCCCATGGCGCCGCCGAGGATCATCCCCAGCCCGACCGCCCACCAGGGCGACACCAGCCGCCGGCCCATCCAGAAGATGCCGGCCACCACGCCGGTCGCGATCAGCGTCAGCACCCAGGTGTAGCCGGTCGCCATCGAGAACGCGGCACCGGAGTTGCGGACCAGCGTCCAGGTGACCGTGTCGCCGATGATGGGCACCGGCTGACCGGGCGGCAGCAGCTTGACGGCCAGCACCTTGGTGACGATGTCCAGGGCCAAGACGATCGCCGCCACCGACAGCAGCAGGCGCAGCCGCCTCGGCGGCCGCTGCGGCTCGGCGGCCGCGCCGTCGCCGGCCTGCTCGGTTGAGGTCACTGGCTCAGTCGATGGTTCCTCGGGCACTCTCACATCATCCCCCAATGCCGACGCGGGCTGGCCGATGTTCGCGGTTGGCGTGCGCGATGATTTCACCATGGGCCGGCTCACCGTCATCGCCACCGGAGGCACGATATCGACCGGCACCGGCGCGGACGGCGTGCACCGGCCCGCTTATGGCGCGGCCGACCTGGCCGCCAGCCTAGACGTCGACGTCGTCGACGTGCTGGCGCTGGACAGCTCGCAGCTGGTGCCCGCGGATTGGGACCGGATCCGCCGCGCCGTGCGCGCGGCGATCGACGGCGGCGCCGACGGTGTGGTGGTCACCCACGGCACCGACACCATGGAGGAGAGCGCGCTGTGGCTCGAGCTCACCCACGCGGGCGACGTTCCGGTGGTACTGACCGGCGCGATGCGCAGCGCCGACGCCCCCGACGCCGACGGCCCGGCCAACCTGCGTGCGGCCCTCGCCGTGGCGGGCAGCCCCGGCGCGCGGGGTCTGGGCGTGCTGGTGTGTTTCGCCGGCCGGGTCTTGCAGCCGCTGGGGCTGACCAAGGTGGCGACCAACGACCTGACCGGATTCGCCGGTGAGCTGATCGGCACGGTGAACGGCGGTCTCACGCTGGCCGTCACCAAGACACGGCCTCAGCTCGGGGATCTCAGCGCGGCGGACGCGCCGCGCGTCGACATCGTCGCCGCCTACCTGGGCAGCGACGGGGTGGCCCTCGACGCCTGCGTGGCGGCCGGGGCCAAGGGCGTGGTGCTCGAGGCGCTGGGTTCGGGCAACGCCGGCGACGCGGTGGTCGACGCGGTGACCCGGCACTGCCGCGCCGGCGTCGCCGTCGCGGTGTCCACCCGCGTCCCCGGAGGGAGCGTCGGTGCCGCCTATGGGCCCGGGCACCAGATGGCGGCCGCCGGCGCGGTGATGGTGCCCCGCCTACGACCGCCGCAGGCGCGGGTGCTGATGATGGCCGCGCTGGCCGCGCGGCTACCGGTCGGCGACGTCATCGCCCGCTGGGGCTGACGGGGCGTTCGCGTCCAGGGCCTGCAGCACGCCCAGGTAGTCCGGCCAGTCCAGGGAATCGACGGGGTTGGCTTTGGTCAGCTCGGCTGTGTCGGCGGGGAACGTGCGGGCCGGGCCGGGGCCGGAGCTGCGGGTCTCGAACCGCGCGGTGACCACGCCGTGGCCCGCGCCCTGCACCCAGCCGTGCCCGAGCTCGGGATGCGTGACGTCGTCGCCGACCCGCCAGCCCTCCCCGGGCGCCGCGGCGAACATCGCCTCCGCCGCGGTCGCCACCGTCTCCGCGGGGTGGTCCTCCCCCGCCAGGTCCAGATCCGGGAACAGCGACTCCTGCCGCACGTCGCTCAACCCCGAAAACCCCACGCCCAGAAGGCGAATCGGGCCGATCTCGCGAGGGTCGAGCAGCAGCCGCCGGGCCACGGCGACCAGCGCGCCGGCCTCCGTCGTCGCGTACGGCAGCGTGGCCGACCGGGTCAGCGTGCTCATGTCGGACTTCTTCAGCTTCACGGTGACGGTGCGGGCGCCGCGCCCGTCGCGCAGCAGGCGCTGATGCGCGTGCTCGGCGATCGGGTCAATCGCCTCGCGCAGCTGCTCCAGGGTGGTCAGGTCGACGGCGAAGGTGGATTCGGAGCTGATCTGCTTGGCCTCGGCGCGCTCGGCGACCGGGCGGTCGTCGATGCCGCGGGCCAGGCGGTGCAGCGCCGGGCCGATCGTCGCGCCCAGGATATTGGCGGCCTCGGCGTCGGTCAGCGCGGCCAGCTGGCCGATGGTCTCGATGCCGAGCCGGTTGAGCTTCTCCTCGGCGACCGGACCGATGCCCCACAGCCGCCGCACCGGCAGACCGCCGAGCAGCGACCGTTCCTCGGCGCGCGAGACGACCCGAATTCCGTCGGGTTTCGCCAGCCCGGACGCGATCTTGGCGATCTGCTTCCCCGAGCCGGCGCCGACCGACGCGATCAGGCCCGTCTCCTCGCGGACCCGTCGCCGCAGGCCTTCGCAGAACGCCTCGACATCCTCGGCGGACGCGCCCGCGAGGTCGGGCGGCTCGCCGAAGCCCTCGTCGAACGACAGCTGCTCGACGACGGGCACCACGCTGCGCACGGTGTCGAAGACCCGCCGGCTGGCCACCCCGTACACCACCCCGCGCGGCGGCAGCACCACCGCGGTCACGCCGATCAGCCGGCGGGCCTGGTGCATCGGCATGGCAGAGCGCGCGCCGTACACGCGGGCTTCGTAGCTGGCCCCGGCTACCACGCCCCGCCCGCCCAGGCCGCCGACCAGCACCGGCCGGCCCCGCAGCGTCGGCCGCGTCAGTTGTTCGACGGAGGCGAAGAAGGCATCCATGTCCAGGTGCAGCACCCAACGGGACTCCACACTTCGGAATGCTATTGGTCTAGCGTCGTTGGGTATGGAGCCTCACGGCACCGACGCACCGAGGTCCCGGTGGGAGCGCCTGCGCCACCAATGGAACCAGCGGCTGCAACCCGGCGAGCAGGCCACGGTGCTGGCCTGGACGTCGTTCACGCTCACGTTCGCCGGGCTGCGGGCGCTCACGCACTGGATCCGCGCCGGCCATGGCCCCTCGGGTGGTGGTATGTCCATGGGCGGCAGGCATTTTCACCACTACAATATCGGCATCGGGATGCTGGCCACGGTCGGCGCTGTGGGCCTACGCGGAACCGACAAGCAACGGCGGCATCCCGCGGCGGCCGTCGCGTACGGCGCCGCGAACGCCATGATCGTCGACGAGCTCGCCCTGCTCTTGGACCTCAAGGACGTCTACTGGGCAAGCGATGGCCGCGAGAGCGTCGACGTCGCGGTCGGCCTCATTGCCACCGGCGCGACCGTCGTGGCGGGCATGCCGTTCTGGCCACACGCCCACCGGGCGCTGCGCTCGCGAACGGCCCGATAGCGCACCGCTCGCTCAGGGATGCTGCAGCGGCTCCGGGTGAACCGGCTGCGGGTGAACCGGCTGTTGCGGGACCGGTGGGTGGCAGGCGTAACACTGGATCGGCCCGTGGCCGCTCGGCGCGGGCTGACCGCCGCCCCCTCCCAACGTGACCGTCAACGCTCCGCCGGTGCTGGTGCCCGTGCCCGTTCCGGTATGGGTGCCGCCCAAGCAAGGTGGCAGTCAGCAGGGCGGTGGTCAGCAGCAGGGCGGCGGTCAGCCCGCGCCGCGACCACGGCCCCGGCGACCAGGGCCTTCGTTCCCCCCGAGCGTGGCTTCGCGGTCACGGGCGTGGCCGCAGGGTCCTCAGGCGCGACGGGTCCAGACAGCGAGCCATCCTCGAGCTCGGGGTCGCCAAGCGGGCTCGACGCCCACGCCTCGGCGACGGTGAGATCCTCGTACGGGGTGGCGGCGAAAGTCGTCGACCTGAAGTCTTCGATGGTGCTCATGGCGTGTTCCTTCACTCTGCTCGCGGCCCTGGTGGGCCGCCGTCACAGGTAGGAGCGGCCGGCCCGGACGGCGCGGACACATTTTCGGAACCTTTTTCTCCGCGACCCCACGCGTTCTTCGCCCCGGGCCGAATATGCGGCGATACCTCATGCGCTGAAGCGGTGCGCTGGCGCATAGTAGGTTGCGAGCGCTCGGGAAATCGGACGTGAGAGGACTGCCGTGTCATTGTTGGGGACCCTGAAGGCGGCGCGGGTCGAGGCACGGCGCGCCAGAGACGCCGAGTTCGCCCGCCTGGTCGCACTGCCGCCGACGGAGGAGCTGGCCGCGCAACTCATGGCCGCATTCGGGCCCGACGGGCCCAAGCGCGGCAAACCGTTGACCCAGTACGACTTCATCAAATGGGTGGCCCGCCGGGCGGAGTTCACCTCCCGCGGTCAGCGAGCCATGAGCTTCAAGAGGCTGGTCGCGCCCGTGCGCGAGGCCCTGCAGGTGTTAGAGCACAGCGAACTGGTGTACCTGAGCGTCGGGGGCGAGGGAAAGCCCGACAACTGGCATCCCACCAATCGGGGAATGGTAGCGCTGGACGAAGGGTACGACGCTGTCGCGCAATGCATCTCGGCCCGACGGTTACGGAACGACGAGACCCGGTGAGACGAGGGGCCGGCGCCGCCGAGGCCGAATTGTTGGGATCGGGAGCGCGGCCGGGACGGTTCGCTTGCATACGGATGCAGACCATCGCCCGAGGGCACACGCGAAAGGAACGACCATGAAGTTCAGGGCCCGCGCGCAGCACGACCCGGCGCTCAACCAGCAGGCCGCCGCCGTGGCATCGGAGATCCTGCGTCAGCCGGTCGAGGCGGCCACGCGATGCGAGCAGACGTCGACCAAAGCCATGCAGATGTATCCGTCGGGCGGGGGCGAGGTGAATTGGCGAAGCGTGCCCAACGGCACCGGCCTACCGAAGAGTTTCATCCTGGCCGTCACCGCGTCTGGCGTCTACGCGCTCGAAGACAAGCAGCACCGTGGCGTCCTGGTGCCCGGCAACGTGCTCAAGGCGTGGGATCGCTCGGGCTTTCGGGCCCAGGCCGGCAACGACGTGGCGGCCAGGGCGCGCGGGCTGGCCGACGACCGGCAGATCATCACCCTGTGGCTGCCGATCGACGGCGACAGCGGCCGGGTGGCGCAGCAGATCGCCGCGCAGCGCGCGGCTTCCGGTCAGCGCATCCCGGGCCTGCCGCACGCCTTCGTCATCGCCAAGGACGAGTCGGGCCAACGCATCATCGACGCACTGGGCGCGGCGGCGGCGCCCCAAGGTGCCGGGCCGAACATCGTCATCGGCGGCCGGCGGCTCGAAGACATCGTCGCGAGCGCCGCGCCGCAACGCCCGGCCGCCGAGCGCCTGCGGGAGCTCGAGGAGCTGCGCGCGACCGGGGCGATCACCGACGCCGACTACACCCGCAAGCGGGCCGAGATCATCGCGGCGATCTGAGTCGCCAGTGCCGGCGGGCGCGGACCCGCGGGCGCCGCCAGACCGCGGCACGTCGTTGCGCGGGGCGCGCGGTCAACCCCGGCTATGCCCGTGCTGTTGCTCGTTTCCTACCGCCACGACGAGATCGGCGAAGTCCATGCCCACCGACCGCCTTCATGTGCCCCTGACGGCGGCTACGCCTTGGCGATGCTCACCCGGACGCCGTCGCCGATGTCGACGCCGTCGGCCGGCTCACCGAATTCGAAACGGGTGGCAAGGATCTCGCCGGCGATCAGGTCGCGGTGGGTGCGCGCCCAGTCGGCCCGCTCCGCGGGCACCGACATCACCACCGAGATCCGGTCGGACACGTCCAGACCGGTCGACTTGCGCAGCTCCTGCAGTTCGCGGATGCGGTCCTTGGCCCAGCCCTCCGCCTCCAGCTCCGGTGTCACGGTGCCGTCCAGCACCACCAGTCCAGCCCCGTCGGGCAGCGCGGCAGTGAACTCCGGGTCGGCGGCGACCAGCCGCGAGCTGTATTCCTCGGGCAACAGCACCGCGGGTCCCGCGGTCAGCGTGCCGTCGGGGTTGACGACACCCTCCCCCGCCTTGACCGCCTTGATGGCGGCCTGCACGTCCTTGCCCAGCCGCGGCCCGGCCACCCGGGCGTTGACCGTGAGCTCGAAGGAGCCGTAGGTGTCGATCGCGTCGGTCAGCTCGATGCTCTTGACGTTGAGCTCATCGGCGATCAGATCGGCGAACGGCTCCAGTCTGCGCGGATTCTCCACTGCCACAATCAACCTCGGCAACGGCAGGCGCACGCGCAGCTTCTTGGCCTTGCGCAGCGACGACGCGGCCGAGCACACCTCGCGCACCTGGTCCATCGCGGCGACCAGGCCGGGGTCGGCGGGCAGCGCTTCGGCGTCCGGCCAATCGGTGAGATGCACCGAGCGCCCGCCGGTGAGGCCGCGCCAGATGATCTCGGTGACCGACGGGAGCAGCGGCGCGGCCAGCCTGGCCGTCACCTCGAGCACGGTGTGCAGGGTGTCGATGGCGTCGGGGTCCTCCTCCCAGAACCGCGAACGCGACCGTCGCACATACCAATTCGTCAACGCCTCGGTGAACTGACGCAGGTGCTCGCAGGCCCGGGAGATGTCGCAGCCGTCCATTTCGCGGGTGAGGTCGTCGCGTAGCTCGGCGAGCTTGGCCAGGATGTAGCGGTCCAGCGCCTGCCGCGAATCGGTGCGCCAGGTCCCGACTTTGGGCGCGTAGAGGGCCAGGAAGCTGTAGGCGTTCCACAGCGGCAGCAGGACCTGGCGCACGCCCTCGCGGATGCCCTGCTCGGTGACGATCAGGTTGCCGCCGCGCAGGATCGGCGACGCCATCAAGAACCACCGCATGGCATCGGAGCCGTCGCGGTCGAACACCTCGGACACGTCCGGGTAGTTGCGCAGCGATTTGCTCATCTTCTGGCCGTCGGAACCCAGCACGATGCCGTGCGCGACACAGGTTTTGAAGGACGGCCGGTCGAACAGCGCGGTGGCCAGCACGTGCAGCGTGTAGAACCAGCCGCGGGTCTGCCCGATGTACTCGACGATGAAGTCGCCGGGATAGTGGCCGTCGAACCAGTCGCGATTCTCGAACGGGTAGTGCACCTGGGCGTACGGCATGGAACCCGAGTCGAACCACACATCGAGCACGTCGGGGATGCGCCGCATGGTGCTGCGACCGGTCGGGTCGTCGGGATTGGGACGGGTCAGCTCGTCGATGTAGGGACGGTGCAGGTTGGTGGGCCGCACCCCGAAGTCGCGCTCCAGCTCGTCGAGGCTGCCGTAGACGTCGATGCGCGGGTAGGCGGGGTCGTCGGACTTCCACACCGGAATCGGGCTGCCCCAGTAGCGGTTTCGCGAGATCGACCAGTCGCGGGCACCCTGCAGCCACTTGCCGAACTGACCGTCCTTGACGTGTTCGGGGTACCAGGTGATCTGCTGATTGAGCTCCACCATGCGGTCGCGGAATGCGGTGACCGCGACGAACCACGACGACACCGCCCGGTAGATCAGCGGGTTGCGGCAGCGCCAGCAGTGCGGGTAGGGGTGCTCGTAGGTTTCGTGGCGCAGCAGCACGGCGCCGTTGGCGGCCGCCGGTCCGCTGCCATTCTTCAGGTCGCGGATGATGTGCGGGTTGGCGTCAAAGACGCGCTGCCCCTGGTAATCCGGCACCGTGGCGTCGAAGCGGCCCTTGGCATCGACCGGTGTCACCGGCACGATGCCCACCTTGTCGGTGGTGGCCATGTCGTCCTCGCCGTAGGCCGGGGCCATGTGCACGATGCCGGTGCCGTCCTCGGTGGTGACGAACTCCCCGGGCAGCACCTGAAAAGCCTTGGGACTGTCCATGAAATACGGGAACGGCGGAAGGTAGCGCGTGCCCAGCAGGTCGGCGCCGGAGTAGGTGCCCAGGATCTCGGGCTCTTCCCCGAGCTCGCGCGCGTAGGCGGCCAGCCGCGGCTGCGCCAGCACGAACCGATGGTCGCCGGAGCGGACCTCGACGTAGGTGACGTCGGGGTTGACGGCGACCGCCAGGTTCGACGGCAGGGTCCACGGCGTCGTCGTCCACACCAGCAGGTGCGCGCCGTCCAGCGCGCCGCCGACCACCTTGAACCCGACCGTCAGCGCCGGGTCCTGCCTGCTCTGGTAGACGTCGTCGTCCATGCGCAATTCGTGGTTGGACAACGGGGTTTCGTCGCGCCAGCAGTACGGCAGGACGCGGTAACCCTCGTAGGCAAGCCCCTTGTCCCACAGCTGCTTGAACGCCCAGATCACCGATTCCATGTAGGGCAGATCGAGCGTCTTGTAGTCGTTGTCGAAATCGACCCAGCGGGCCTGACGGGTCACGTACGCCCGCCACTCGTCGGTGTAACGCAACACCGACGCGCGGCACGCGTCGTTGAACGCGGCGATCCCCATGTCGTCGATCTGCGACTTGTCGTTGATCCCGAGTTGGCGCTCGACCTCGAGTTCGGCGGGCAATCCGTGCGTGTCCCAGCCGAACCGGCGCTCCACCTTGTAGCCGCGCATGGTGCGGTACCGCGGCACGATGTCCTTCACGTAGCCGGTGAGCAGGTGCCCGTAGTGCGGCAGCCCGTTGGCGAACGGCGGGCCGTCGTAGAAGACGTATTCTTCGGCGCCGTCGCGGCGGGCGATGCTGGCGCGGAAGGTGTCGTCCTGCGCCCAGTAGTCGAGGACTTCCAGTTCCAGAGCCGGGAAGTCGGGCGCGCCTTCCGGCTTCGGGTAGGCCTTGACGTCAGCGTTCTCGGTCACGTGGTGCGTCGTCTCCTGTGCCTCAGTGCCGCCCGGCACTGGTAGGGCCTAATGGGGACGACGACGCGCTGTCTGCGCGAGCGCCGCGGTACCACCCCGCTTGCCACGCCGTCGCGTGGCCGCTCGTTGGAAGGCTGTGACGGGCCCGCCCGTTCGGTTCTACTGAGCCGGCCAGGGAAAGCAGCCGGCTGTTCTTCCGAAGGCTCCCCGGTGATGCCGGATCGACGCCGATGCCCGATTCTACTCAGGCGAAGGACCCCAAGGGGCTACCTGGCCTCAGGAAACACCTGCGGCCGGGTAGCCCCTTGGAGCCCTGGTTGGTCGCTGCCCATGGGAATCAGGCCTGGATTTCGAGCACACCGGCCCGCAGCAGCGCCGCGTACAGGTGGCGCAGCGGGATGCTCAACAGCCGGGTGGCGCCCTCCACCAACGGGTCGCCCGCGAGAACGGGCTGCGGGTTGCCCCGGCGGGTGGCCTTCTTGGGCGCGGGGGCCCGAGTCGTCTCGACGTCGCGCACCACCGTCAACTTGCGGGCGGGCGCTACGGTTACCACTTCGTCGTACAGAGCTGCGGTCATGGTCGTCTCCTGACGGGTTCGAACGGGGGACTGATTGGATGGACGTGCCCCGTCCCGTAGCGGTTCCGATCCCAGAACGCTTGGCCGATAAGCCAGTTAGCGTTTGCGACGCCTCAGCCGAGGACGCCGTGCCGGAGACCGGATCGGGACGAGACGGAGTTCGGACTTCGATCCGGACTATCGCTGGAACTCATGTGTCCCTCACCTCCTCGCGGTCACGACGCGCGCGGAGCGTCCGCACACGATTTGCGCGCAGCATGAGGAGCAGAAACCCGACGACCGTCGGCGATCCGCACCCCTCTCGTCAGAGCTTTGGCACCACACGACGTGTCCGGTTGTCCGGAAGCCACCTGGGCTCAACCCTTAAGCCGGGAGGAGCTGTCCTGACCCGGGGCGTCTTTCGACGTTCGGGGTCAGTGGCCTGTATTCGTGTAGACGCCTCACCTAACGAGGTGCATACCCGACCGATAATGCACGACGGGTCCGGTGGGGTCAAACTCATCGGCGCGGGGTTGCGCAATCTTTACGATTCTGCGCGGCAGCCGCACAGGTTTTTGCCAGTATCACTCCCCTGACCTGGACGTACGACGCGGCCGCTGGACATCTTTTGTTCATTTCCGGTTTGCCGGTCGGCTCGTGGCGGCCGGCAAGGCCGGGCGCGGACGCGCGTGCGTCCCGGGCGGAGGCCGTCGGCGTGTCGCCGCCGCGGGCGCACGCCGAAAGCCGTGGGCGCACTCGCGAAACGGCGCCGGCGGGCGTCACCGCTCGATCAAGCCCTCGAGCCGCCCGATGGTGTCGATGAACTCCTCGACCATGTCGAGCACCACCGTTCGCGCGGGGCGAACCCGGTCGAGCGAGCCGACCACCTGGCCGACGAAGTAGGTGGCCAGCTCGCGCGCCTTGGCCCCGGGGTGCGCGGCCGCGGCGTTGATGCGCACCTGCGGCTCGGTGACCAGGGCGGTCTGCAGCGGCATGCCGAGCGGGTCGGGCTTTTCCGGGCGGTCCCATTCGTCGGTCCAGGCCGTGCGCAGCATCCGCGCCGGCTTGCCCGTCATCGATCGCGATCGCACGGTGTCCGACGAGGTGGCCGCCAGGAACTTGTCCCTGACCACCGGCGGCGTCTCGGCCTCTTCGGTGGTCAGCCACACCGACCCGCACCAGACGCCCTCGGCGCCGAGGGCCAGGGCCGCCGCGATCTGGCGGCCGCGGGCGATGCCGCCCGCGGCGAGAACGGGGACCGGCGCCACCGCGTCGACGACCTCGGGCACCAAGACCATGGTGGCGACCTCGCCGGTGTGCCCCCCGGCCTCGGTGCCCTGCGCGACGATCAGGTCGACACCGGCGGCCGCGTGCCGTTGGGCGTGCCGCGTGGTGCCGGCCAGCGCGGCCACCAGCACGTCGCGGTCGTGGGCGCGTTCGACCAGGTCCGCCGGGGGTGGGCCGAGCGCGCTGGCGATCAGCCGGATGCGGTGGGCGAACGCCACCTCGAGCAGCGGCTCGTAGCCCTTCGGCGAGATGTTGAGGCCGCCCGCGGAGCCGCGCGACTCCTGGGGCGGCGCGGTGATCCCGTAGCGGGCCAGGATGTCGTCGACGAACGCGCGGTGCTCCTCGGGCAGCCGCGCCCGCACCTGTGCGGCGTCGATGCCGCCCTCGTCCGCGCCGACGTACTTGGGCGGCAGCAGCAGGTCCACCCCGAAGGGCTTGCCGCCGGTCTGCTCGGAGATCCAGGTCAGTTCGCTCTCCAGCCGCTGGGGGCTGTGCGCCACCGCGCCGAGGACGCCGAACCCGCCCGCATTGGTCACCGCGGCCACCACGTCGCGGCAGTGGCTGAACGCGCAGATGGGAAACTCGACGCCGAGCATTTCGGCGACTCTGGTACGCATTGCCCGACGCTAAAGAGCCACCGATCGATATGTCAATCGACGACGGCTTCCGCGGGCGACCGGCCGTCCGGCGGCCAGCTGGACACCCCCTCTTCGAGCGGGACCTGCAGGCTCTGCAGGATCGACGAGACCATCCGCCACGCGCCGATCGCGGTGACGAGCTCGATGAGAACCGTTGTGTCGCCTTGCAATTCACGCTCGCAGGCCGCCCAGCTCCCGGCGCTCACCGCCCCGTCGCGCACCACGTCGTCGGTGGCGGCCAGCACGGCCCGTTCGGCGGGCCCGAACCCGTCGTGCGCCTGCCAGTCGCGCACGCCGACGAGGTCGTCGGGGGCCACGCCGAGCCGGGACGCGACCCGCCAGTGCTGCGTCCACTCGTAGTCGCAGGCGGTGAGCCAGCCGATCCGCATGATCACCAACTCGCGCAGCCGCGGGTCGAGCGCGCCGTGCCAGAGCATGGTGGCGAGCAGGTCGTTGATCGCGCGCGCCAGCTGCGGGTGATTCAGCAGCACCTGGAAGATGCTCAGTTCGGCCATGTAGTTGGGCACGGCCGCTTCGTCGGCGGCGGCCGTGGCTTCGTCGAGCGGCAGTTTGGGCACGCGAGCTGTTGTCATGGTGAACACTTTCGTGTGCTGGCGGGACACCGTCACGATCATCGGTCATGGTAGTCAGGCTTCGCCCCGACGTGGCCCGAATGCCGGGCATTGCGCTCGTTCGCGCGAAAACCCTTGCCGCTCTGACGTTTACAGCAGGCCGAGCAGTTGCAGGTCGGTGACGTACTTGACGATCACCGGCGCGGACACGTGCGGGATGTCCGGTTCGTCGCCGTCCTGGCCGATCTTGGCCTCCCGCACCGCGGCGCGGAACCGATCGGCGGGGGCGAGTGGACCGCGGGCCGGCTCCGCGGGCTCGACCTGCTGCGCGCCCGGCAATGGCAGCAGCGGCAGCACCGAGTGGTGGCGTTGCCGCTCCGGCAACTCGCGCAGCGCGGCCTCGAACCGTCGCAGCCACTCCCCGAAGTCGTCGACGCGCTCGATCGGGTAGCCGGCCTCGATCAGCCAGTCGACGTACTCGTCGATGCCGATGCCGTCGTCGTGCGGGTTCA
>NZ_LZIX01000079.1:0-10466 GCF_001666955.1 Mycobacterium sp. E735
CGATGGTCGAGCAGAATTTTCGCGTGGGTTTCCGCCATCGCGCCGACCTGCTCAGCCAGCGTGTTCTTCTTGGACATGGCGGAAGCGACCTCACGATAAAACCGCTGCGCACCGAATTCGATTGCGGCGTGGATGAGCACGTTGCGGTCTTCGAAGTACCGGTACACCGTGCCCCGCGACACGTTGGCTTTTCGCGCGACGTCCTGCACGCTGGTGCGCTGGATGCCGAGCTGGGTGAAGCATTCGTTCGCCGCCTCGAGGATCTGGTCTCGGCGATCGAATTCCCCGTCCGATTCCAGATCGGCAGGGGCGGGTTTCGTCGACATGTCGCTCTATGCTACGCGACAAATTTCGGCGTTGTGTTCCGTTGATGGGCCAATTCGTCACTGAACTGGGCCGGGATAGTAGTCATTGCGACACACATCGTACTGCTGTCTAGTATGGCTGACGTCGGCGGTGACGCCAGAAACGAGGGCAGCGCGTGGAGCTTGGCCTGGGGGGACGCAATTTCGTTCTCGTCGGCGGGACGACCGGTATCGGGTTCGCCGCCGCGCGGCAGCTCGCGGCCGACGGCGCCAACGTGGCGCTGCTGGCTCGTAACGGAGAGCGTGCTCGAGCGCGGGCCGAGCAATTGACCGCAGACTACGGAGTGCGGGCGGTCGGAATCGCCGTCGACGCGGCCGCCCCGGGCGACGGGGTGGATCGCGCTGTCGACGAGGCGGCGGCGAGCCTGGGGCCGCTGCGCGGCCTGGCCGTCACCGCGGGACCGATGAATCAACAGGGGCCGTTCCTCGAACACGGCGACGAGTCGTGGGACTGGTATTACCAGTTGATTTTGATGGGAACCGTGCGCTCCTGCCGCGCGGTCATCCCGCACCTGCAACGCAATGGCGGTGGAACCATCGTCACCACGGCCGCGTATTCCGTTCGGGCGCCGAAGATCCTGATTCCGCCGTACAACGCGCTCAAGGCGGCGGTGTTGACCTTGTCAAAGATCCTGGCGAAAACACATGGCCCCGAGGGCATCAGGGTCAACACCGTATGCCCGGGGCTGTTCGACACCGAGGTCAACGACTTCATCCGCGCCCGGCGGGCGGCAGAGTACGGGGTGGCGCTGGAGGACGCGATCTATACGCACCTCGCGAGCAACCCGGACTGGAACATGCGGGTTGCCCTCCGCCGCGGCGGGCGTCCCGAAGAAGCGGGCGAGCTGATCGCCTTCCTGCTCAGCGACAGGGCAGCTTTCATGACCGGCGCGGCCGTCAACATCGACGGGGGCACGGACTTCTGACCCCCTCAGAGCCCGATCTCGTCCGCGAGGAGCCCCCGGTGATAGGACGCGTCGCCCAGCAGGTGCCCTGACGATTGAGCCCGCTTGAAGTACAGATGGGCCGGATGCTCCCAGGTGAATCCGATCCCACCGTGAATCTGGATATTGGCGGCAGCGGCCCGCGCATACGCCTCCGAACTGCACGCCTTGGCCAGCGACGCCACCGCCGGCAGTTCTGGCGAGCGTTGGGCCGCGGCCCGCACCGCGTAATAGGCTGCCCCGCGGGCACATTCGATATCGAGGAATACATCGGCGCACTTGTGCCGGATGGCCTGGAATGAGCCGATGGGCTTGCCGAACTGTTTGCGGGCCTTGCCGTAGGCGACGGCCATCTCGAGGCAGCGTTGCGCGCCGCCGACCTGTTCGGCGGCCAGCGCGGCGCAGCCAAGCGCGAGGGTCGACCGCAACAGTTCCTCCGCGCCGCCCAAATGACCGACGAGCGAGGCCGGCGTTGTGGTGAATTCGATGCGGGCCTGTTTTCGAGTCTGGTCAAGGCTGGACAGCGCGCGTCGGGCGACGCTGTCGAACCGGTCGACGGCGAACAACGACAATCCGGAGTCGGCCTGGGCGGCCACGAACAGCACATCGGCGCTGCAGCCATCGAGGACATAGGTTTTGGCTCCGTCCACCACCCAGCCGTGTGCCGTTTCTCGCGCCCGCGTGTGGATCGCACCGGCTTCCCAGCGGCCCGACTCCTCGGTGACGGCCAGGCTGGCGATGGTCGCTCCGGACGCGATGCCCGGCAGGTATCGTTGTTGCGCCGCGTAGTCACCCGAATCAAGCAGCGCGCTCGACGCCAGTACCGCCGACGCGAAGTATGGCGATGGAGCCAGGGCGCGCCCCAATTCCTCGGTCACGACGCCGAGTTCGACAAACGTGTACCCCTGACCGCCGAATTCTTCCGGGATTGCGAGCCCCACCAGGCCCAGCTCGTCGGACATTTGCGCCCACAGCGACGGGTCGTAGCCCACCGGGTTTTCCATGTGGCCGCGCACGCGTGCCTCGTCGGCCTTGCTTTCGAGAAAAGAGCGCACGACGCGGCGCAGCTCATTCTGCTCGTCGGTGAATCCGAAACCCATTGCACGACCAGACATCACGACTCCGCGGGCGCGCGACCGGTCGGGCTCACCCGCGGTGCTTCAGCGCCCTGGCGCAGGGTGCGCAGCCAATCGCCGACGGCGGCCGGGGCCGGGACCGGCGCGTCGAAGCGGCCGGGGTCGGCGGCCCAGAAAGCCTCCCACGACGGGAACGCATGGTGGAACGAGCCGTCCTGGTTCGGGCTGCCGGGCCAGCGCACCTTCCGCGGACCGACCGGCGGGTCGGTGATGTCGCTTCGGTACCAGAACAGCGGGATGCGGCGCGCGAAATACCAATGGCCGTCCCGCCTTTCGTAGCGGTCCAGATAGGCCAGCAGCTCGATGAACCACGCGCCCTCGGTTTCCAAGTCGTTACGCGAGTAGACGAGTCCGCTCGCGGTGTCGGTGTCGTGGACGTCGATGACATGGCCCAGGACACCGTGCGCGCTGCCCAGCAGCGTCGGACGAACCTCGGCGTCGTACCATTGGCGCATCGCGTCGCGGCCGCGGCGCTTGCCCGGCACCCCGATGTCGTCGACGAAAAGGTTTGCCAGGGAGTCGAAGTCGCGCATGTCCAACGCCACCGCGTACCGTGCCGCCAGCTGACGGATTTCCTCGATAGCCTCCAGGCGGGCGATCCGCGCCTCCAACCCGGTCATGCCAGCTCCCCCGAGGTGACAAGTTGCACCAACCGTGGCTTGTCGATCTTGTTCGTGGTGGTGTACGGCAGCCGATCGGCGTCGGGGAGAATCACCCACCGCTTCGGAACCTTATAGGCGGCGAGTTCCTTGCGGCATGCCGCCGCGAGTTCATCCTGCGAGGCGCACCGCCCCTGGTTGAGCACAACCACGGCGCAGACGAGCGCACCCTTGTCCGCGTCCGGAACGCCGACGACATAGGCGATCCGCACGCCGTCGACGCCGCCGATCACCGCCTCGACCTCCACCGGTGCGACGTTGGCGCCAGAGGATTTGATCATGTCGTCGGTGCGTCCGGTGAAGAACAGGAAACCCTCGTCGTCCAGGTATCCGGCGTCTCTCGTGTGGTACCAGCCGTCGGCGTCGAACAGATCGCTGTGCTGCCGTCCGATCATGCCGCGCATCATCGCGACTCCCCGCACGCAGATTTCCCCTATGGTGCCGTTGGGCACCTCCGCACCGCACTCGTCGACGACCTTGTGCTGGTAGCCGGGTGCGGCAACCCCGAGTGAACCGCGCTTGCTTTCGGGCACCGGTTCGTGTGGTGGCCACCAGGTGTGGGAACTGCACGTTTCGGTCATCCCCAACTGCGTCACCAGCAGTGACGGATCGGCCGCGCGCAGTTCCGGCGGTAGCAGCACCTGGTGGTATCCCCCGCGCAGACTTGACAGATCGGCGGAGGCGAAGTCGGGATGATTCGCCAGTGCCCTGCCGACGTGCGGGAACCCCGTTGCGTAAGTGGCGCGCTCGGTTTCGAGTAGGCGCAGCACGTCGCCGGCGTCGAACTTGTGCTCGGTGAGAATGGTGGCGCCGGTCTGCATCGGCCCGAGCAGACCGAAGACCAGCCCGGCGACCCAGAAGAACACCATCGGGATGTAGACCCGGTCGTCGGGCTTCCACTCGTGCTGGGTGGCGACGAAGCGGGAGTGCGTAATCACGGTGCCGTGCGTGTGGATGATGCCCTTGGGGTCCGAGGTGCTTCCCGATGTGTAGATGACGACCAGGTCGTCGGACGGGCGGACCGTCGATTCGCACGCACGCAGAAACGTTTCGGGCGCCGGCTCCGGCCATGCACTGGGCCAGGTCCGCTCGCTGTCGCCAAGCCCAAAGATGTTGCGCAACTGGGGCAGCCGTTCGAGGCCGAGCGGCGCGCCCGGGGGCGGTAACTCGCCCGCAGCACTTCCGACACGAGCGAGCATGTCCTTGCCGAGCAGCGAGTCGACCGACAGCAGGGTGTGGATGTCGGCGTCGCGCAGCAGCCAGCTCAACTCCGGCGGCTGAAAGAAGGTGTTGATCGGCACCGCCACGGCGCCGATCCGGGTGGCAGCCAGGAAGGCGACCGCAAAATCGGGTCCGTTCGGCGCCAGGATTCCGACCCGAACGCCCTTGGTGACGCCCGCCGCGAGCAACCGCCGCGCCATCTCGGCGGACCGAGCAGCGGCCTGCGCATAGGTGATTCGCTCGATCGTCCCCCCGCCCGTCGTCGAAATGACGAAGTCGTTGTCTCCGTAAGCGGCTACCAGGTCGACCAGCATCGCCGGGACGACCGCTGCGTACGGCATCTGTTCGTAGGCGAAAGTCCGTGCCGCCTCACTCATCGCGCGTCATTCCACTACCCACCGCGGTTCCCGCTTTTCCGCGAACGCGAGCATCCCTTCCCGGTAGTCGGGGTGGGTCAGCTGGTGTTGCAGCACATAGCGATACGCGACGTCGTTGGCCGCGCGTAACCCGACATCGAGACTGCTCCACATCGCCTTGATCGACGCCTGGACCGTCGCAGGCGAGAGTTTCGCGATGTCCAGGGCGATTTCGCGCGCCCGTTGTTGCAGCCGGTCCGCGGGCACGACCTCGTTGATCAGGCCGATCTCGTAGCCCCGCTGCGCGCTGATCCGGCCCTGTTTGGTCATCAGCCCGAGCTGCATCACCATCGACAGCGGCATTCTGCGCAGCAGCACGGCGGGCTCGAGCGCGAACACGTTGCCCACGGCCAGATGCGTGTCGATCAGCTCGGCGTGCTCGGCCGCGATGATGAGGTCGGCATCGGCGACCTGATGCAGGCCGCCGCCGACGACCATTCCGTTGAGGGCGCAGATTACCGGCTTCCACACGTTGTGGTGCAGCCGCGAGCCGGGAACCTTGTTGCGGATGCCACCCTCGGCCGTTGCCCGGATGTCCTGGCCCGCGGAGAACGCCCGGTCGCCGGCTCCGGTGATGATGGCGACCCGGATGTTCGGGTCCTCCCGCACCCGTGCCCACGCGATGCCGAGTTCGGTGCGGGTCAGGTCGTCGGTGGCGTTGAGCCGCTCCGGTCGGTTGATCGTGATGGTGGCGACCTGCTCGCTGACGTCGAACAGGATTCTCTTCAGTTCCACGACATCCCTTGGCATCGATTCGTAGCACTAAACACTACATCAACATCTGTCTTGTCGTTCCGAGTCGTCGTCATGGCATCCACTGCCCACCCGACACCGAAATCAGCTGGCCGGTGACGTGTTTGGCCGCGGGTGAACAGAGAAATGCCACCACGCCCGCCACGTCGTCCGGCTCACCGATGTCGCCGGTCAAAGTGGTGCGGCGCATCTGCGCCAGCTCGTCCTCGGTCTTGCGCGACAACAACCACGGGGTCGCGGTGGTGCCGACCACGACGGTGTTGACCCGGATGGCGTGCAGACCG
This sequence comes from Mycobacterium sp. E735, assembly GCF_001666955.1. Lineage (NCBI taxonomy): Bacteria > Bacillati > Actinomycetota > Actinomycetes > Mycobacteriales > Mycobacteriaceae > Mycobacterium > Mycobacterium sp. E735. The sequence goes on from NZ_LZIX01000079.1 coordinate 5,779, forward strand.
AGCTGAACGGCCATCAACCGGCTCAAACCTTCGACACCGGCCTTGGCTGCCGCATAGGCCGGCGGCCCGGTGCGCACGCCGTGTGCCGACACCGAGCTGACGTTCACGATGGCCCCGCCGCCGTGGGCGACCATCTGCCGGGCGGCGACCTGCGCCATCACGAAGGTGCCCTTGAGATTGACGGCTACGATGCTGTCCCAGTCCTCGTCGGTCTGCTCGAGGAACGTGCCGGGCAGCGTCATGCCCGCGTTGTTGACCAATGCTCGAACGGGCCCGTACCGGTCGGCCAATGCGCTCAGCGCGGTCTCGACCGCGTCTCGGTCGGTGATCGATACGTTCATCGGGACGAGCAACCCGGATCTCGCATCATCCGAATCCTGGGCACGGGCAATGGCTTTCGCGTTCACGTCGATCGCGGCCACCCTATGCCCGCCGCGAATCAGCGCGGCCACAATCGATTCTCCGATGCCTCGCGCTCCCCCGGTGACGACGGCGAGGGGGTGGAAGTCACCCGACACGCTGCCCACCCGCCCGTCTGGTCCCGGGGGCCTTGCCGGTGCGCTCGATCGCGACGATCGAGGGGCGCACCAACTCCACTGATTCGGCCATCAGTTGCGACAAGTCACCCCTGCCACCGCCGGCGACCCACGAATCGATGGCGGCGCGGTTGGCGGCGTTGATCAGCGTGGCGGCCAGGCGCGGTCGCAAGTCCGGCTGAGTTTCGCTGCCCAGCCATCGCGCCACCTCCGTGGTGAGTTGGTCGATCCAGTCCTCGTTGATCCGGAGCATCGTCGCGCGCAAGGCCGGCAAGCCGTGGTACATCCGCGCGCGCACCAAAAAGATGTCAGGCTGATCGACGATCGCCTGCGCCACCGCCACCGACGTCTCGGCGAGTGCGTCCCACAGTGAGTCGGAGCGCACGGCACGAAAACGCCGGATCGCCTCCTGCAGCCGCTCAGCGTAGCCGTCGAACAGGATGTCTTCCTTGGTGGCGAAGTGATGGAAGAACGTGCGCGGCGCGACTCCGGCCGCCGCCGAAATCTGGTCGACGGTGGTTCCCTCGTAGCCCTGGGTGCCGAACAGCTCGATCGCCGCGTGGATGAGCGCCTGTCGGTTGCGCAACCCGCGGGCCCGTCGTTGGTCCATGCTCATACCCCTGCCAGCGTGGCGGTTCCGGAGCTCAGGGCGACGGCGTCACCCTGCAGGGTCCGGAAACGCACCGAATCTTCGGTTCGCCAGATTTCCGTCCGCAGCGGGGCGTCGAGCTTCACCTGCTTTGAGAATCGGCAGCTTAAGGATGTCAGCGACCGCGGGTTACCGTCGGCGATCCGGTCGATCACCGCTCGGGCGGCGAATCCCAGCGTGCACAGGCCATGCAGGAAGACGTCGTCAAAGCCGTACTTGCGGGCCGCCTCGGGGTCGATGTGCAGCTGGTTGCGGTCGCCCGAGAGCCGGTAGAGGGCGGCCTGCTCGGGCCGGACGACGTCGTCGAACACAGCGTCCGGTGGCCCGTCGGGGTCCGGTTCGGCAGCGGGCCCACGGTCGCCACCGAATCCCCCCGCACCGAGGACCATGGTTTGGGATTTGGCGACGAACACGGTCCCGTCCGGGTCGGCGCCGCGGCTGGTCAATTCCACCGCGGCGTGTTTGCCCTTGTCCCATACGGCCGACACCTCGGCTTGCACCGACATTTCCCCGCTGGCACCGATCGGCCGATGCAGTTCCAGCGACTGCGCAGAGTGAACGATCGGATACGTACCCAGGTCAAGCACGGCACGCAAGTCCTTGACGGCCCACCAGTTGGCCACCAGGGCGAACGTCGGCAGGACATCCGGGCCGCAGGCCTCGTTGAGCAGTCTCAGCTCGGACGGCGGGCGGGCGCCCACCCCCAACGCGTAGAGGATCACGTCGGTCTCGCTCCAGCGGAAGGTGTTCGGCGGCAAAGCGGTTCCGACCGCAGAGTCGAGCAGAGCCACGGCACCTCCCACTAGACGGATTGACGATATGTGTTCAATCGTGCATTATTGTGGCAGTCAGTGCAACTACTTTTACCCGATGCGGAAAGCGGGAGGGACCGACATGAGGTTCGGCGTGTTCATCCTCGGCGACAAACCCAACCACCTCAGCGAACGCGAGGTGCTGGCCAACGTGTTGGAGGAAGCGCGCTGGGCGGAAGAACTCGGTTACGACGAGATCTGGCTGGCCGAACACCACTTCTCCCCCTACGGCATGCTCCCGGACCTGCCACAGGTGGCGACGGCCATCGCCGCGCAGACCGAACGCATCCGCATCGGCACCGCGTGCATGGTGGCGCCCTTCCACGAGCCCATTCAGCTGGCCGAACGGATCGCCTTGGTCGACGTCCTGTCCGGCGGGCGCTTCGACGCCGGCTTCGGGCGCGGCTACCAGGCGCATGAGTTCAAGGGCTTCGGTATCTCGATGGACGAGGCCACGGGCCGATATCAGGAGTGCGTGGAAATCGTCAGCCGCCTGTTGACCGAAGAGAACGTCAGCTTCCACGGCAAGTACTTCCAAATCGAGGACGTCACGATCTACCCGCGGCCGGTGCAGCAGCCGATCCCCGTTTGGGGCACGGTGATGAAGACGCCGTCGAGCTTCGAGTGGCTGGCCGAGAAGGGTTTCGGGGCGATCATCGGAAACCCCTACCAGGTGGACCCGGATCTGCAGGGCGCGCTGGACATCTACCTGAAGGTGCAGTCCCAGAAGGGACTTGACGCCGCAACCGGCAACGTGTGGGCGCTGCTCAACGCCTTCTGTCACGCCGACGATGCGTTCGCCCGCAGCTACCCGCGCGAGAGCGTCGAGCTCTCCATCCAGACCCATCGGAAGTATTCGAGCCCGTTCGAGCGCGGCGGCGAAATACCGGCCGACTACAAGGCGTATTCGGACTGGTTCGAGAAACACGACAAGCAGAGCTACGAGCAGGTGTTGAACTCGCACCTGACGCTGATGGGCGACCCCGACCGCATCGTCGATAAGATGCGTACCGTCATCGACATGGGCTGGCGCAACATCATTTTGCGCATGTCGCGCGGCGGCGCCATGGACCGCACGAAGGTGTACGAGTCGATGAAGTTGTTCGCCCAAGAGGTGATCCCCGCGGCGACCGAGCTCGCGGCAGCCGCGGCTTGAACCAGCAACTCGCCGACCGCATCCGCGCGGTGCTCGCGATCGACCCGCGGGCGCCCGCGATCGAGCATGAGGGCCGGTGGGTGGATTGGCAGGGATTGTCGGACACCGCCGCGGGCCTCCAAAGTTGTCTGCGGGCTGCAGGGTTGGGTGAGGGCTCCCCCGTGGGGCTGGTGCTGCGCAATCACCCCGCGATGGTCGGCGCCGTGCTCGGGGTGCTGCTGACCGGCGGCTGCGTGGTCACGATCAACCCGTCCCAGGGTGACGCCGGGCTCTGCGCGGACATCCGCGAGCTGCGGTTGCCTGCGGTGGTGGCCTTACCGATCGACTGGGAGCGCACAGGAGTGGTCGACGCCGCCGCCGGGGCGCTGGGTGTTCGCGTATCGAGTGACCCCGCCGGCGCGACCGTTGTCGAGGGGCTGGAACAGTCCGGACCGGGCCCGTTCCGCCCGCCCGGTGACGGCGTGGCAGTCGAGATGCTGACGAGCGGCACGACCGGTCCGCCCAAGCGAATACCGCTGTCTTACAGCTCCTTTGAGCACACCGTCGCGGCGGCGAGCGCGCATTACAGTGTTGGCGCCGGGCACGACTCAGAACCGAGACTGCGTTCGGGCGTCGCGATCGTATCCTCGCCGCTGGTGCATATGTCCGGGCTGTTCCGCACTCTGCTCAACATCTGCGAGGGAAGAAAGATCGCGCTCCTCGAGCGATTCCGCGTTCCCGAATTTGTGGATCTGCTACTGCGGCACCGACCGAAGGCCGTGAGCCTGGTGCCGTCGGCGATGGCGATGGTGCTCGACGCGGGCGTGGATCCGGAAGCCTTCTCGAGCGTCGAGGTGGTGACCTCGGGGACCGCACATCTGCCGGTTGACGTGCAGACCAGGTTTGAATGTCGCTACGGCGTCGCGGTGCTGCCGTCCTACGGGGCAACGGAATTCGCCGGCGGGGTGGCCGGTTGGAACCTCGCTTTGCACCGGCAATGGGCGACCGCCAAACGGGGAAGCGTGGGGCGCCCGCAGCGCGGCCGGGAGATTCGAGTCATGTCCCTCGAGGACGACACCGAGATGCCGCCCGGTGAGCGGGGCCGCATCGAGGTTCGCACCGAAGGTGGGAACTGGGTGCGGACCACCGACCTCGGCCGGGTTGACGCCGACGGCTTTGTGTTCATCGACGGGCGCACCGACGACGTCATCATTCGCGGCGGGTTCAAGGTCAATCCGGGCGAGATCGTCGGCGTGCTCCGTGATCATCCGGCTGTCCGCGACGCGGGGGTCACCGGCCTGCACGATGAACGGCTCGGCCAGGTGCCGGTCGCGGCGGTCGAGTTGACCGACGGCGCCCGCGCCACGCCCGACGAGCTGCTCGCCTACGCGCGTGAACGATTGAGCCGTTACTACGTCCCGGCCCGCCTGATCATCGTCGAGGAGTTGCCCCGCACGCCGTCGCTCAAGGTCAGCCAACCCGCGCTGCGCGAACTCTTCGAAGGGACAGCAAGTTGACGACACGTGGTGTGGCCGCCATTGCCGGTGTGGCAGACG
>NZ_LZIX01000080.1:0-14309 GCF_001666955.1 Mycobacterium sp. E735
CCGCGCTTGCGATCGCCGCTAGCCCGATGGCGGCGACCCGCTTCGCCCGGCTGCGCCGCGCTTGCGATCGCCGCTAGCCCGATGGCGGGAGCTTCAGCACCACCTGTCATCTGCCGTTTGCCTCCCGATCAGCGGGCCGATGCAGTTAGCTCATCGCGGCGACCTACACCGGTTATATGCGATGCACCGTCTTCGGCACCGGATATCTGGGCGCCACCCACGCCGTCGGAATGGCGGAACTGGGCCACGAGGTGATCGGGGTCGACATCGACCCGGGCAAGGTCGCCAAGCTCGCCGGCGGTGACATTCCGTTCTACGAGCCGGGGCTGCGCAAGCTGCTGACCAAGAACCTGGCGGCGGGGCGGCTGCGGTTCACCACCGACTACGACATGGCGGCCGAGTTCGCCGACGTGCACTTCCTCGGCGTCGGCACGCCGCAGAAGAAGGGCGAGTACGCCGCCGACCTGCGCCACGTGTACGCCGTCGTCGACGCGCTGGTGCCGCGGCTGACGAGATCGTCGGTGCTGGTGGGGAAGTCGACCGTTCCGGTGGGGACCGCCGCCGAACTGAACCACCGCGCGGCCGCGCTGGCGCCGGACGGTGTCGACGTCGAGATCGCCTGGAATCCCGAATTCCTGCGCGAGGGTTATGCGGTGCACGACACGCTGCATCCGGACCGCATCGTGCTTGGCGTGCAACAGGATTCGACGCGCGCCGAGACGGCGGTGCGTGAGCTGTATGGCCCCTTGCTCGCCGACGGCGTGCCGTTCCTGGTGACCGATCTGCAGACCGCGGAGCTGGTCAAGGTTTCGGCCAATGCCTTTCTGGCGACAAAGATTTCGTTCATCAACGCCATCTCCGAGGTGTGCGAGGCCGCCGGCGCCGACGTCAGCGTACTGGCCGACGCGCTCGGCTACGACCCCCGCATCGGACGCCAATTCCTCAACGCGGGCCTGGGTTTCGGCGGGGGCTGCCTGCCCAAGGACATCCGCGCCTTCATGGCCCGCGCCGGTGAACTGGGCGCCGACCAGGCGCTGACGTTCCTGCGCGAGGTCGACAGCATCAACATGCGCCGGCGCACCCGGATGGTGGAGCTGGCCAGCGCCGCGTGCGGCGGCTCGCTGCTGGGCGCGAACATCGCCGTCCTCGGCGCCGCGTTCAAGCCCGAATCCGACGACGTGCGCGACTCGCCCGCGCTCAACGTCGCCGGGCAGCTACAGCTCAACGGCGCCGCGGTCAACGTCTACGACCCCAAGGCGCTGGACAACGCGCAGCGGCTGTTCCCGACGCTGAACTACGCGGTCTCCGTCGAGGAGGCCTGCGACCGCGCCGACGCGGTGCTGGTGCTCACCGAGTGGCGGCAGTTCATCGACCTCGATCCGGCCGACCTGGCCGACCGCGTCCGGGCCCGGGTCATCGTCGACGGCCGCAACTGCCTCGACGCCGCCCGCTGGAAGCAGGCGGGCTGGCGGGTGTTCCGGCTGGGCGCGCCGCGACCCTGAGGTGTCCCGGCCCCGCGCGTCACGCCAGCGTGGCGCCGACCGGCGAATGCCATGCTGGCGTGACGCGCGGCGCGAAGCCGCCGAGTAGCCTGACCCGCGTGGACTATGCCGGCGCATTCCTCGAAGAGAACCGCGCTTTTTCGGAGCTTTTCCGCCATGCGGACCAGTCCAAGCCCGTGCCGACCTGCCCGGGGTGGGACCTCAACCAGCTCCTGCGCCACGTCGGCCGCGGCGACCGCTGGGCGGCACAGATCGTGCGCGAGCGGCTCCAGGAGTTCCTCGACTTCCGGTCCGTCGAAGGCGGCAAGCCGCCACCCGACCCGGCCGATGCGGCCTCCTGGTTGCGGGGCGGTGCACAACGGCTGGTCGATGCGGTCGAGCTGACGGGCGTGGAAACCCCGGTGTGGACCTTTCTCGGGCAGCGCCCGGCGAACTGGTGGGTGCGTCGCCGCCTGCACGAGGTGGCCGTGCACCGGGCCGACGCGGCCATCGCCCTGGGAGCGGAGTTCACGCTGGCCGCCGACGTCGCCGCCGACGGGATCACCGAATGGCTCGAGCGGGTCGCGATCCAGGCCGGCGCGCAGGGGGCGCCGCTTCCGCTCGGGGACGGCGAGACCCTGCACCTGCACGCCACCGACCCCGGCCTCGGCGAGGCCGGCGAGTGGACGATCGGCGTCGACGCCGGCCGCATCACCTGGGCGCACGAGCACGGCAAGGGCACCGCTGCGCTGCGGGGCGGGGCGACCGAGTTGCTGCTGGCCATCCTGCGCCGGGTGCCGCTCGCCGACACGGGCATCGCGCTGTTCGGCGACGAGGCGGTGTGGCAGAACTGGCTGGACCGTACCCCGCTCTAGCCACGGCGAGATGGCGCACACGGTAACTTGCACTCCATGACCACTTCGGAGATCGCCACCGTCCTGGCATGGCACGACGCGCTCAACGCGTCCGACCTGGAAACCCTGGTGGCCCTGTCGAGCGATGACATCGAGATCGGTGACGCGCACGGGGCCGCGCAGGGGCATGAGGCGCTGCGCCGGTGGGCCGCTTCCCCGCGCGGCACGGCGGAGCTGGGCCGGATGTACGTGCACGACGGCGTCGTGGTGGCCGAGCAGAAGGTGAGCGCCCAGGACGACCCCGGGGCGGTGACGTCCGCCGCGTCGGCGTTCCGGGTGGTGCACGACCACGTGACGTCCGTGTTCCGGCACGAGGACCTGGCGTCGGCGCTGGCGGCCACCGAACTCACCGAATCCGACCTCGTCAACTAAGCAGTGGAATAGGGGAGCCACTCATGCGCGGCATTATTTTGGCCGGCGGCTCGGGCACGCGCCTGCACCCGATCACCGTGGGAATCAGCAAGCAGCTGTTGCCGGTGTACGACAAGCCGATGGTCTACTATCCGCTGTCCACGCTGATGATGGCCGGGATCCGGGACATCTTGGTGATCACCACCCCGCACGACGCGGCGGGCTTCGAGCGGCTCCTGGGCGACGGCTCGCAGTTCGGGATCAGCATCAGCTACGTGACGCAGGAACGCCCCGACGGCCTGGCCCAGGCGTTCGTCCTCGGCGCCGACCACATCGGCACCGACTCGGTGGCTCTGGTGTTGGGGGACAACATCTTCTACGGCCCCGGGTTGGGCACCAGCCTGAGCCGCTTCCAAAAGATCAGCGGCGGAGCGGTATTCGCGTATTGGGTGGCCAACCCGTCGGCGTACGGCGTGGTCGAGTTCAGCGACGACGGCATGGCGCTGTCGCTGGAGGAGAAACCCCAGACGCCGAAATCCAATTACGCGGTGCCGGGTCTGTATTTCTACGACAACGACGTGATCGAGATCGCCAAGGGCCTGAAGAAGTCGGCGCGCGGCGAATACGAGATCACCGAGGTCAACCAGATCTATCTGAGCCGGGGCAAGCTGTCGGTCGAGGTGATGGCCCGCGGAACGGCCTGGCTCGACACCGGCACGTTCGACTCCCTGCTGGACGCCAGCGACTTCGTGCGAACGCTGGAACGACGCCAAGGCCTGAAGGTCAGCGTCCCCGAGGAAGTTGCGTGGCAGCAGGGCTGGATCACCGACGAGCAGCTGGCCGAGCGAGCCAACACCCTGCTCAAGTCCGGCTATGGCGGCTACCTGCTGGATCTGTTGGAGCGGAGCCGATTTCACTAGGCTTGGCCAGCGCCGCGGCGATCGCCGTCGTCAGCGGCACCGACAACGCCAGCGCGATGCCGCCCACCGCGGACCGGGCGATCTCGATGGCCACGCTCTCGCCCGTCAACACGTCGGTCAGCGAACGGTTGGCCACGCTGAACAGCAACAGAAGCGGCAGCGAGCTCCCGGCGTAGGCCAGCACCAGCGTGTACACCGTGCTGGCGATGTGATCGCGGCCAACTCGGATGGCGCCCAAGAAGATTGCGCGTCGTGAGCCGCCGAGGTGGGCGAGCTCGAACACCGTCGAGGCCTGGGTCACCGTCACGTCGTTGAGCACACCCAGCGACCCGATGATGAAGCCGGCGAGCAGCAGGCCGCTGATCGACACGTTGCCCAGATACGCGCCGACGGTCGCGTTCTGATCGTCGGACAAGCCGGTCAGATGCGCCAGTTGGATTGCGGCCCAGGACAGTCCAGCCGCCAGCAGCAGCGACGTCAGCGTGCCCAGCAGCGCGGCGCTGGTCCGCAGGCTCACGCCGTGGGCCAGATAGATGACCGCATAGAGGATCGCGGCCGCGCCCACCAGCGCCACCGGGACCGCGGGCGCGCCGTCGCGCAGGGCCGGCAGCACGAACACCACCAGCACCCCGAAAGCGACCGCGATGCCCACCAGCGCCAGCAGCCCCCGCCACCGCGCCACCGCGACGACCACTACCGCGAACGCGACGGCCAGGGCAACCAGCGACCAGCCGCGTTCGAAGTCGTAGAACGCGTAACTGGTGGCGCCCTGGTCGTCGACCTGCCGGACGAGCCGAATATGGTCTCCCACCGCAAATTTGGGCTGGCCCGGGCCGGGGGAGGACTCCAGCAGGGTGTTGGCCCCCGCGTTGGGGCCGGAATCGATCGCCACCAGCGTCAGCACACAGCGGCCCGCGCCAGGCGGCGCCGGCTGCGGCGCGGTGGTGAGCACCTGGCTGACCGACGGGCTGCCGCAGTCGCCCATGCCGCTGGACAGCACGTGCCCGGCCTGGGTGCTCACTGCACCCCCGGCCGCGTTCTGGAACGGCATCGGGATGTCGACGTGCTGGCGGCTGGGCCACAGCGCGATGGCGCCGCCGAGCACCGCCACCCCGATCGCCACCAACAGCCCGACGACGATCCTCGCGGGCAGCGATTCAACCGGGACCGGAGCCGACGGGCCGTGGGAGTGCGAGTGTGTCACCCGGTCCACCGTAGAGGCGCCGGCTGCGAAGTTGCTTACTGGCGATAGCTGACCAGGAAGTTGCCCAGCCGCTCGATCGCGGCGGCGAGATCGCGGGACCACGGCAGCGTGACGATGCGCAGGTGATCCGGTGCCGGCCAATTGAATCCGGTGCCCTGCGTGACCAAAATCTTCTCCTGCAACAGCAGGTCGAGGACGAGCTGTTCGTCGTCGGTGATGTCGTAGACCTCGGGGTCCAGCCGGGGGAAGGCATACAGCGCGCCCTCGGGCTTGACGCAGGACACCCCGGGAATCTCGTTGAGTTTCTGCCACGCGACGTCGCGCTGCTCGAGCAGCCGCCCGCCCGGCAGCACCAGGTCTTCGATGCTCTGGTGGCCACCGAGGGCTACCTGAATCCCGTGCTGGGCGGGCACATTGGGGCACAGCCGCATGTTCGCCAGCAGGTTGATGCCCTCGATGAAGCTTTCGGCGTGGTCCTTGGGTCCGGTGATCGCCAGCCAGCCCGCCCGGTAGCCGGCGACCCGGTAGGCCTTGGACAGCCCGTTGAACGTGAGGCACAGCATGTCGTGTGCCAGCGAGGCCACGTTGATGTGCGTGGCGTCGTCGTACAGGATCTTGTCGTAGATCTCGTCGGCGAGCAGCAGCAGTTGGTGCTTGCGCGCCAACTCCACCATCTGCGTGAGGACCTCGCGGCTGTACACCGCGCCGGTCGGGTTGTTCGGGTTGATGATGACCAGCGCCTTGGTGCGCTCGCTGATCTTGGACTCCAGGTCCGCGATGTCGGGCTGCCACGCCTGCGTCTCGTCGCACAGGTAGTGCACGGGCGTGCCGCCGGCCAGCGACGTCGACGCCGTCCACAGCGGGTAGTCCGGCGACGGGATCAACACTTCGTCGCCGTTGTCCAGCAGGGCCTGCAGCGTCATCGTGATCAGCTCGGAGACCCCGTTGCCCAGGTACACGTCGTCGACGTCGAACCGGGGGAAGCCCTCGACCAGCTCGTAGCGGGTGACCACCGCGCGGCGCGCGGGCAGGATGCCCTGCGAGTCGGAGTAGCCCTGCGCGTACGGCAGCGCCTGGATCATGTCCCGCATGATCACGTCGGGGGCCTCGAAGCCGAACGGCGCCGGGTTGCCGATGTTGAGCTTGAGGATGCGGTGCCCCTCGGCCTCCAGCCGCGCGGCCTGCTGGTGCACGGGCCCGCGGATCTCGTACAGGACGTCCTGAAGCTTGGACGACTGCGCGAAGACCCGCTGCCGGTGATGGCCGGAGGCGTGCAGGGGCAGCTGGTGAGTGGTCACGCCCTTAATGGTGCCACCACTGTCCACCGAAATTTGCTGTCAAGCGTCAAACCGTGATCAGCGCTTGCCCGTGCGGCCGCGACAGCCCTCGCCGAGCGTGAAGCTGTTGCGAAATCTTCGCGGATTTTTCGCAGTGGCTTCACGCTCGACAGGTCGGGGATCAGCGCTTGCCCGGCGGCCGGGCGCCGCGGGCAATGCCCAGGCCCTTCACCGGCTGCGCGGGCGGCTCTTGCTCGCCGTCCGTTTGCTTTGCCGGCTCCGCTTTGGGCGCGGGCTCGGCCTCGGCCTGCGGGGCGGGCTCGGCGTCCGCCTTCGGCGCCTCGGCTTTGGGGGCCTCGGCGGCCGGCGCGGCCTTCTTCGCGCCGGGGCGCTTGGCGCCCGCCGCGATGCCCAGGCCCTTGACCGGCGCCGCGGGTGCCTTGTCCTCGGTCTTCGGGGCGGCCTCGGCCGGCTGAGCCTCCGCCTGCGGTGCCTCGGCTTTGGGGGCCTCGGCGGCCGGTGCGGCCTTCTTCGCGCCGGGGCGCTTGGCGCCCGCCGCGATGCCCAGCCCCTTGGCCGGCGCGGGGGACTCCGCGGGCGCTCCCGCCTTGGCCTCGGCCTGCGCGGGCGCGGCCTTCTTGGCGCCCGGCTTCTTGGCGCCGCCGGCGATGCCCAGCCCCTTGGCGGGCGCGGCGGGCGCGGACGCCTCGGCCTCGCCGTCCCCGGCAGGTTCGGCCGCCTTCTTGCCCGGTTTCTTGGCGCCGCCGGCGATGCCGAGACCCTTGACGGGCGCGGCGGGCGCCGCAGCAGCGGCCTCGGACTTCGGGGCCGCCTCGGCGGGCGCCTCCTCCTTGGCCGGTGCCTCAACCGTCGCGGTGGCCTTGGGCGCCTGGGCGGCCCGCTTCTCGGCTTCCTTTGCGGCGGTGCCCTTCTCGGGCAGCGTCTCCTTGTCGTATTCGAGGGAGCCGAGCAGCACCTGCGCGACGTCGAGCACCTCGACCCCGGTCCGGCCGGCCTCCTCGGAGCGGTCGTTGACGCCGTCGGTGACCATCACCCGGCAGAACGGGCAGCCGGTCGCGATCGTGGACGCGCCGGTGGCCAGGGCCTCGTCGACGCGTTCGTGGTTGATGCGCTTGCCGATGTGCTCTTCCATCCACATCCGCGCGCCGCCGGCGCCGCAGCAGAAGCTGCGCTCGGCGTGGCGCGGCATCTCGGTGAGCGTCGCCCCCGCGGCCCCGATCAGCTCGCGCGGCGCCTCGTACACCTTGTTGTGCCGGCCCAGATAGCACGGGTCGTGGTAGGTGATGTCCTGAGAAACCGGGGTGACGGGGACCAGCTTGTTGTCGCGGATCAGCCGGTTGAGCAGCTGGGTGTGGTGCAGCACCGAGTAGTTCGCCCCCAGCTGCCGGTATTCGCGGCCCAGGGTGTTGAAGCAGTGCGGGCAGGTGACGACGATCTTGCGGTCGACTGTCTCCACGCCCTCGAACACCCCGTCCAGGGTCTCGACGGCCTGGGCGGCCAGCTGCTGGAAGAGGAACTCGTTGCCCGAGCGGCGCGCGGAGTCGCCGTTGCAGGTCTCGCCGGTGCCCAGCACCAGGTACTTCACGCCGGCGATCGCGAGCAGCTCGGCGACGGCCTTGGTGGTCTTCTTGGCCTTGTCGTCGTAGGCGCCGGCGCAGCCCACCCAGAACAGGTACTCGTAGCCGTCGAAGCTGTCGACGTCTTCGCCGTAGACCGGGACGTCGAAGTCCACTTCGTCGATCCAGTTGGTGCGGTCGGCGGCATTCTGGCCCCACGGGTTGGCCTTGGTCTCCAGGTTCTTGAACAGCACCGACAGCTCGGACGGGAACTCCGACTCCATCATCACCTGGTACCGGCGCATATCGACGATGTGGTCGACGTGCTCGATGTCCACCGGGCACTGCTCGACGCACGCGCCGCAGGTCACGCAGGACCACAGCACGTCGGGGTCGATGACGCCGCGCTGTTCCTCGGTGCCCACCAGCGGCCGGGTGGCCTGCTCGGGCCCGGAGCCCATCACGCGGCCGAAGCCCGACTCGGGAACGTGGTGCGCCTCGGCGTGCTTCTCGCCTGACAGCTCCTCGCCGATCCCGCCCTCGGGCGTGTTCTCGAGGGGGCTCTCCTTGTCGCCGAGGATGTAGGGCGCCTTGGCCATCCAGTGGTCGCGCAGATCCATGATGACGAGCTTGGGCGACAGCGGCTTGCCGGTGTTCCACGCCGGACACTGCGACTGGCAGCGGCCGCACTCGGTACACGTGGCGAAGTCCAGCATGGCCTTCCAGCTGAAGTCCTCGATCTTGCCGCGGCCGAATTCGGCGTCGTCGGGCGGGTTTTCGAAGTCGATCGGCTTGCCGTCGTGTTCCAGCGGCAGCAGCGGCCCCAGCCCGTTGGGCAGCCGCTTGAAGATGACGTTGATCGGCGCCGTGAAGATGTGCATGTGCTTGGAGTGCAGCACGATGATCAGGAACGCCAGCATGACCGCGATGTGCAGCAGCAGGGCCGTCGTCTCGATGATCTCGTTGGCGGGCTGCCCGAGCGGACGCAGAATGGCGCCGAACAGCTGGGACAGGAAGGCGCCCTTGCCGTAGGGCAGCGTGCCGTTGTTGACCGCGGACCCGCGGACCAGCACGTAGGTCCAGATGACGTTGAAGATCATGAACAGCACCAGCCAGGCGCCGCCGGTGTGGGAGCCGTAGAACCGGGACGAGCGGCCGTATTCCTTCGGCTCGGTCCGCCACCGGATGATCGCGAAGGTGGTGATGCCCAGGAAGACGCCGGTGGCGAAGAAGTCCTGCAGGAAGCCCAGCGCGTCCCAGCGCCCGATGATCGGGATGTGGAAGTTCTCCTGGAACAGGAAGCCGTACGCCTCGATATAGACCGTGAGCAGGATGAAGAAGCCCCACATGGTGAAGAAGTGGGCCAGGCCGGGGATCGACCACTTGAGCAGCCGGCGCTGCCCGAAGACCTCGGAGACCTCCGCCCAGATTCGCTTGCCGGGTTCGTCGGTGTGCCCCGGTGCCGGCTTCCCGGACGTGATCAGCTTGAACAGCCACAGGACCCGCTTGGCAGCGAGTGCGGCCACGACCAGCGTCATGCCCATGCCCACTATCAGTCTGATGAGCATCTGCGTCGTCACTGAACGTCTCCCCAATGCATCGTTGATTCAGCCTGCGAATTGTTTGCCTGCTCAGCCCTGCTCATAGTTACATCTCCGCAGCTTCCGCCGCGAGAAAGGCTGCCCTAACTTGGAGGCTGACCGCCGCCCGTGGCCTGCTTCGTCAGTGTGCCTGGGCGGGTGTGACCTTCGTCGCCGTGACCTGTGGCACTCGCGTCAGGGCCGGGGCTGGGGCACGAAGGGCGGCAGCAGCGGCCGCAAGCGGGTCGTCGTCGGGGGCGCGGCCGTGGTGGTCGCCTGCGATGTCGTGGGCGCCTGCGACGTCGTGGTCGGCGCGGCGGTGGTGGTCGTCGTCGTCGGAGCTTCCGTCGTGGTGGTCGTGGTCGGCGGCGGGGTCGTCGTGGTGGTGGTCGGCGGCGGCTCGGACGACGACGACGGCGGCGGCGGGGGCAGGACCGTCTCGGTGGTGCTGCCGTTCGGCTCGGTGATGGTCACGGTTTGCGACGTTTGGGGGGGCGCCGGCTGGCTCGGGGCGGTGGGTTTCGCCGGGCTCGACTTGGTGAGCCCCAGGTTGATCGCCAACAGGACGGCCACCAGCACCGCCGCCGCGGCGCCGGCGACGGTCAAGACCAGCGCCGTGCGCTTGTACCAGGGCAGCCCGCCGCCTTTGGCCGGGTAGCGGCTTTCGGCGTCATCGTCGAAAGTCCTTGCCGCACCGGCATACTCGCCGGTGGCGTCGCGCCCGGTGTAGGGCACCGGCTCGTCGGCGCCGTCGGCGTCCTGGGACCAGGCCAGGGCACCGTCCACGTCGGTCGCCTGGGCGGCCCACGCGGCCTGGGTCATGTCGATTCCGCCGGTGCCCACCATCTCGGTCGGGGATTCCACAACGGCGCCCGCGGCGGTCGGGACGCCCGCAGACGCCTGCTGGTCGCCGAGCGCCGCCGCGCCGAGGGCCGCGCTCAACGCGGGCCGCGGCGCGGTGTGGACCGGCACCGAAAATCGCCCCGACAACCGCGCGGTGAGCAGCGGAATGCCGGCGCCCCCGCCGACCGTCGCGATCGTGGCCAATTTCGGAATCCCGTTGCGGCGCAACGCTTCCTCGAGGGCATTCAGGAATCGGTCTAGCGGTTCGGAGATCAGTTGCTCGAGGTCGGCGCGGGTCAGCTGCCCGCCCGCGACCGAGGCGGTGGCGGCGGTGGACAGTTGCTCCTTGGCGCGCCGGCACTCGCCGAGCAGACGGCTCTGCGACCCGATCCGCACGGTGCTGCCCAGATCGGCCATGGTGTCATCGGAGGCCCGCAGGCGGCCGAGCACCAGTTGATCGATGCCGTCGCCGGAGAAATCGGCGTAGCGCACCGACGGGCCGATACGGGCGAAGTTGGATCCGGCGTCCATCAGGGTGATGCTGGTGCCGCTGGCGCCGAAATCGCACAGCGCGACGACGCCGGCCGTCGGGAATCCCGGCCGGCCGCGCAGCGCGGCGAGCGCGGCGGTGGCGTCGGACACCAGCACGGGGGCCACCCCGCCGCGGGCGAGGTCCGGCTGGGCGAAGAACTCCTCACGCAGCGCGGTGAACTGGGCGTCGGACCAGTACGCCGGCACGGCGATGGTGATCGGGGTGCCGTAGCCGACGGTGCGGGCCATGGCCTCGATCGCCTCGACCGCCAGCACCTCGCCGAGGTACTTAGTCCCGTCGGCAGCCACCACGGGCGTCCGGTCGCCGACGCGCTCGACGAATCCGCGCAGCACCATCCCGTTTTCGGTCAGGTTCGGGTTTTCCTCGGGCAGGCCAACTTCGGTGGGGCGGTGCTCGAAGAGGGTCAACACGGCGCTGCGCACCACCGGGGCCCTTCCCGCGCGGGCCGCCACCAAGTTGGCCGCCCCGATCGACAGCCCGAGCGACTCGCTCATTCCCCGCACCCCACTTCCGATCGCCCGGTGGTCCTCACCCTAGCGGCCGAGGGGGTCAGCGCAGCCCCGGCGGGACCGTGATCACCGTGGGCACGCCCGGAACCGTGATCACCGACGGCACCTGGGGCAGATGATGCCGATGCGTCGGCTCCTGCTGGCTGGGCTGGCGCGTGGGCTGCCCCGTCGGCTGCTGTGCCGGCGGCTCGACCGCGCTGCTGGTGCTCGGGGTCGTCGTCGTGGTGGTCGTCGGCGCGGTCGTGGTGGTGGTTGTCGTCGCGCTGGTGCTGCTGGTGCTCGGGGTCGGGCTGGTGGTGCCCTGCCCGCCGCTCAGCAATTCGGTGATGCCGTAGACGATCAGCCCGATCAGAATGACGACGAACACCAGCCAGGCGATGAGCAGCGGCGGCTTGCGGTACCAGGGGGTGGGTTCGCTTTCCAGGTCGCCGAACGCTTCGGGCTGGTCAAACCCTTCGGGCGGGTTCGCCGGGGGTTCGCCGGTGGTGGGCTGCTCGGCGACGCCGTAGTCGGCGTGCCGGGTCGCCTGTTCGTGGAAGTCGTCGGGTGGGCCGTTGCGTGCCACGGCACCGATGGTACTGATGCCGGCTGCCAACCCCCTGAGCCCCGGGGCCGTTGCGCTCAGTTCCGGCCGAGCGCGTCGCGCACGCGTCCCCGCGCCCGGTCGAGCCGGGCGGCGGCCTCGGTCGCGTCGACGCCTGCGAGCAGCGCGACGATCGCGGTCTTGGCGTGACCCCCGGCGGCGGTGAGCGCGGCGGTCGCGGTTTTCTCGTCGACGCCGGCCGCGTCGCGGACGATCCGCACCGCGCGGCGGCGCAGCTTCGCGTTGGTCGCGCGGACGTCTACCATGCGTGGCCCGTAGGCCTTGCCGAGCGCGATCATCACGCTCGTCGAGAGCGCGTTGAGCGCGACCTTCTGGGCGGTTCCCGCGGTCAGCCGCGTCGAGCCGGCCAGCACCTCGGGTCCGGTCAACAGTTCGATCACCACGTCGGCTGACGCCTCGCTGTGCGGGTTGTTGACGATCGCGACCGTCAGCGCGCCCGCCGCGCGCGCATGCTCGAGTGCCCCGAGCACGTAGGGGGTGCGGCCCGACGCGGTGATCCCGACGAGCGCGTCGGCGGCGCTCAGGTCGGCGAGATCGGCGGCGTCGAACGCGTCCTCCGCGCCCTCGATCGCCTCGGTCAGCGCCGCCGGGCCGCCGGCGATCACACCGCGCACCAGGTCGGTGCCGAACGTGGGCGCACACTCGGCCGCGTCGAGCACGCCGAGCCGCCCGGGCGTGCCGGCACCGGCGTAGATCAGGCGGCCGCCACGCTCGAGCCGCGCGGCGATCGCCTCGGCCGCCGCCGCGATCCGCGGGACCGCCGCCGCCACCGCGGCATGCGCCTCGCCTTCGGCGTCGACGAGCAGCGCGACGACCTCCCGGATGGGCCGGGCGTCCAGGTCGTGCAGGCCCGGACGGACCGCTTCGGTGGTCAGCGCGTCGAGCCCTTGCACCGCAGCGGATTTCGGTTCCGCCCGCACGCGGAGCAGGTGCGGCTCGTGGATCGCCCCCAGTCGCAGCGCGCCGTCGAGCGCGTCGCCGGCGGCGGGGACGAGGTCGAGCCGTGCGTGAAGCGCTTCGAACCCGGCCAGGCCGCCGACCATCGCGACGGGGCCATCGCCGACCGCGCGGGCGGTCGCGGCGAGCGCCCCGGCCGCCGCTTCGACGATCGCCAACGCGGCGGCGTCGCCCCGCGCAGCGAGGACGTCGGGTGCGAAGGACGCGAGCGCGGCGGCGCCGGTGAGCCGCGCGGGCCAGGTCTCCGGGGCGCCGAAGCGGGCGCGGGCGGCGTCGAGCAGTGTGGTGGACGGGCCGCGGCCGTCGTGGGCGCGCAGCGCCGCGCGCAGCCCGGCTGCGCCGATCCACGCGCCGCCGCCCTCGTCGCCCAGCCACGGGCCCCAGCCGTCGGCGCGCCGCCACCGACCATCCGCATCGATCGCGAGCGCCACGACGCCGGTGCCCGCGATCAGCACGACGCCCGGCTGTCCGCTCAGGGCGCCGGCGTGCGCGGTCACGGCGTCGCTGGTCACCGCGACGCGCTCCGCGCGCAGCGACGTCAGCAGCGCATCGCCCAGCGCGCGCGCCGCGTCCGGGGCCGCCTCCGCCCCGGCCGCGCCCACGATCACCTCGTCGACCGCTCCGAGCTCGCGGGCCAGATCGCCGGCCACGGTCAGGATCGCCGCCTCCGCGGCCCGCACGCCGCCGGGCGCCGCGAGCCCGGGCGCGCCCGGCCCCTCAGCCCGACGGCCGCATGCCGAAGCCCGGCACGACGTCTTACCCAGGTCGACGGCGAGGATCACCGCACCCATCCTTGTCGAGCGGAGACTGGTCTGGTGGGGCGGGCGTTGCTGACCGTGGGGCACGGGACGGCCGACCGTGAGCGGCTGGCGGATTTGCTTGCCGGCGCCGGGGTTGCGCTGGTGGTGGATGTGCGGCGGCATCCGGCCAGCCGGACGAATCCGGACGTGCGGCGGGAGGCCCTGGAATGCTGGCTGCCCGAACGCGGCATCGACTACCGATGGGAGCCACGCCTGGGCGGGCGGCGCCACGTCGCGGCGGGAGAACCGGAGCCGGACGCCTGGTGGACGGTGGCCGCATTCCGGGCGTACGCCGCGTACACCCGGACGCCGGAGTTCGGCGCGGCGCTCGACGAGGTCCTGGCCGACGCCGCCCGGCGCACCACGGCGGTGATGTGCAGCGAGAGCGTCTGGTGGCGCTGCCACCGGCGGCTGATCGCCGACGTGGCGGAGCTCGGCCGCGCCGTCCCGGTGCGACACCTGATGCCGGACGGCCGGCTGCGCCCGCACCGCCCCGCCGACGGCGCTCGCCGCCGCCCCGACGGCCACCTGGTGTGGGACGGCGCAGCCGAGCGATCCGGACCTGCCTTTAGAACGTGTTGACCTTGTCGAGGCTGACGAACATGCCGTGGCCGGTGTGGTCGTTGGTGAAGCGGGTGCCGTCGGCGGTGGCGTTGATCGTCCAGCCGGCGGCGTTGTAGGTCTTGTAGTCGATCTGCACGGTGGGAATGGCGCCGAGGTTGCCCAAAACCCACTGCAC
>NZ_LZIX01000081.1:0-6641 GCF_001666955.1 Mycobacterium sp. E735
CCGCGCGCGAATACCACCTCCACGTCGGGACACGCCGGATCCGCGGACGCCGACGGGCTGGGCGCGCTGGCCACCAGGGCGCCGGCCGCCAGTGCCGCCAGTCCAGCGAGCACCGACAGCCGGCGCAGCCCGGAACGCCTGATCACTTCTTGAACGCGTCTTTCACCTTTTCACCGGCGTCCTTGAGGCTGGACTTCGCCTGGTCCGCCCGGCCCTCGTCCCTGGTCTCGTGGTCGCCGGTCGCCTTGCCGATGGCCTCCTTGGCGCGGCCGCCCAGGTCCTCGATCTTGTTCTTCAGCTTGTCCTCGTTGCTCATGCCGCTGTGGCTACCCCGCTTTGCCACAGGTTGAAACCCCGCCCTGCCATGATGGAGGTCGTGAGCGCCGCAATCGTGGTCGCAATAGTCGTGGGGCTGATGCTCCTCGGCATCGGCATGGTGGTCAATCAGCTGCTCCGGTTGCGGCGGTATCTGCGGGACTCGCCGACCGCGCCCCCACCCGGCCCCGAGCCGCCGGACGGGCTCAGCTAGCGGAAACGGGACCGTTGCGCGGGGCCGGCTGATAGCTTCGTCCTCGTGGTAGCGGGGCGGCGCGGCACCGTGAAACCGTCAGTGCTTCTGGTCACCGACGACGGCCTGCCGCGCGGCGTCTCCGGCGCCGCCGATCCACACTTCGCCAACGTCGTGAAATTGTTCGCGCAGCTGTTCCCCGGCCGCCGGTTCGGTGGCGGGGCGCTGAGCGTCTATGTCGACGGCGTGCCCGTGGTCGACGTCTGGACCGGATGGTCGGACCGGGCCGGCAACCAGCGCTGGACCGCCGACACCGGGGCGATGGTGTTCTCGGCGACCAAGGGTGTCGCCTCGACCGTGATCCACCGGCTGGCCGACCGCGGCCTGCTGTCGTACGACGAGCCCGTAGCCGAATATTGGCCCGAGTTCGCGGCCAACGGTAAGGAAGAGATCACCGTGCGTGACGTGCTGCGGCACCGCTCCGGGTTGTCGCATCTGCGCGGCGTCACGAAGGCCCAGTTGATGGACCACGCGCTGATGGAGGAGCGCCTCGCCGCCGCGCCCGTCGACCACTTGCGGGGCGTCCAGGCCTATCACGCTTTGACCTACGGCTGGCTGCTGTCCGGGCTGGCCAGGGCGGTGACCGGCAAGGGCATGCGGGAGCTGATCCGCCAGGAGGTCGCCCGGCCCCTCAACACCGACGGCTTACACCTCGGCCGGCCTCCGGAAGGCTCGCCGACCCAGGCCGCGGAAATCTTGATTCCGCAGGGCCGGCTGCGCGCCCCGGTGTTCAACTTCATCGCCCCCAAGATGGCCGGCCTCCCGTTCTCCGGCGCCCTGGGCGCGATGTACTTCCCCGGTGTCGTCTCCCTGATCAAGGGGGACACCCCCTTCCTCGACGGTGAGGTTCCGGCCGCCAACGGCGTGGTAACCGGCCGCGGGCTGGCGAAGATGTATGCCGTGCTGGCCAACGACGGCCGCATCGACGGCAAGAAGTATCTGTCCGAGGAGCTGACGCGCGGCCTGGCGGGGCAGGCCCGGCGGAAGTGGCCCGACGCGAACATGGTGGTGCCCATGCCGTTTCACCTCGGCTACCACGAGTCGCCGGTGCCGGGCTTGCTGCGCGGATTCGGCCATGTCGGCCTCGGGGGAACGCTGGGCTGGGCCGACCCCGAGGCGGGCGGGTCCTTCGGCTTCGTGCACAACCGGTTGCTCACGCCGCTGCTGTTCGACATGGGATCCTTTGCGGGACTTGCCCGCCCGCTGCGCAACGCCATCCTGGCCGCCCGCGACCAGGGTCCGCTGCCGGTGCCGCAGCTGGGCGCCGCCTACGCCAAGGCCGCCCGGCGCAAGGCGGCCCTATAGCCGGGCGGCGACGAAGTTCGCGGCTTGAGCCGTCATCCCCGACTGGACGTACGAGCCGTGCGCCAACACGTTGCCACCGCCGGAGCACGCGGGGTCACCGTCGGCGCACTCGTCGATGGTCTTGGCGCTGTACGGCGGGCCGATCGGCGGGAACACCGTACCGGCGAGGGTGCCGGCCAGTGGGCTGGTCGGGTTGCCGAAAACTGCGATCGCCGCGACGTGGTCTGCCGCTTGCGGCGGTAGGGCCTTGGTGGCCAGGTCCATCACACCCGCCCCCTGAGAAAACCCGCCGAGCACCAACCGCGTGTTGGGGCACCGGGCGATCATGTCCTGCACGTGAGCGACCGTGTCGTCGGCACCGGCTTGGGCACTCGTCGCGAAAGCCGTTGTCGCCGGGTAGTTCACCGCGTAAACGCCCATCGACCGCCCGGCGAGCTGCGCACCCAGGGAGTCGATGAACGCCTGGCCCACCTGGCCGACGCCGGAGGACTGTCCCGTGCCGCGGGCGAACACCACCTCCACGGCCGGGCACGGATCGGCCTCGACGGAAGGAATGCCGATGGGCCCGCTCAGCAGAGCCGCACACACCGGGACCGCGAGACCGGCGACGCGAAAGATGCGCTCCCCGATCACCGCTCCATGCTGACATAGGCGTTCCCACGCGGCAGCGTCAGCGGAAGGTCGGCGTAGGTGACGATGCCCGGCGCCGCGGCGACGACGGCCGGGATCGCGTTGATCGCGGGCATCGCGGTCATGATGTGGCCGAGGTCCATGAACTCCTCGAGCGTGGTAGCCGCAAAGTACGGCGGCGGAAGGAAGCCCACCTTCGTGGTCACCGTCGGTTGCCCGTCGATCTGGATGACCCAGCCGTCTTGTTCGATCTTCCAGTCGGGCTCGAGCGTCTGGCCCTTGCGCCACCGCACGTTCAGGTCGATCAACGTGGTGTCGCCGACGATGCCCTGCCAGCTGATGTACACGCCCGCTACGCATCCCGCGGGGATGGTCCACGAAGTCATCTCGAGGTCCGCGGTGGTCTGGGCGAACTCGGCGACGCACTTCACCTCGTCGAGCTCGACGCCGAGCGCGTCACCCACCAGCCGGACGGCCTCCCCGAAGATCGCCGTCCCCTTTTCCGCCATCGCCTGCAGGTCCGGGTGGTCGATCGGCTGGCCGAAGCCGACCGGCTTCTCGGTCTCCGGTGAGTCATAGAAGGTGGTGTCGGCGGCCTCGTTGACCGTGACCTTGTCGATCCGGTTGCACACCATCGCCGACACGATGGCCAGTAGCTCGGCGAAGCCCGGGCTGACGCCGGACCCGAAGATGGTCGAGCCGCCCTTGGCGCAGGCCTCCGAAATCTTCTCGCGGCCGTTGCCGAGATTGTGCCCCGTGATGAACGACGCCGTGGTCACCACGTTGACGCCCGCCGACAGAATGCGGACCAGCTCGTCGACGTCGATCCACATCGGGTTGTAGACCACGCAGTCGGGTTTGAGCGCGAGCAGTGCATCGGCGTCGTCGGTGGCCGCCACGCCGAGCGGTGCGATGCCGACGAGGTCGCCGGCGTCGCGCCCCACCTTCTCGGCTGACCAGGCGTAGCAACCCACCAGCTCCAGGGTGGGGTTGGTGACTATCGACTTCAGCGAGCTCTTGCCGACATTGCCGGTGTTCCACTGAACCACGCGATAGGTGTTTGGCACTCGCTCAGCATAGGGAATCGCGCCCCGGGTTAGTAGGCGGATTCGGCCGCCAATATCTCGGCGAGAAAGGCGTCGTCCGCCGGCCGGTCCAGCCGCGCCCGCGCCCACCGGCGCACCCGCTCGCGGGTGTCGGCCGACTCCGCGTTCTCGGCCCCGATGAGCACGGAGGCCGCCGACCAATCGTGATCCCAGGCCGCCGACTCCGAAAGCGGCCGTTGCCCGGCCTCGGCCAGGGGGAGGGCCGCGCGGCCGTCGGCGTCGAGGGCGCCGGTGCCGGAAATCGATCCCGAGCGCAGCCGCACCCCGATGCCGGTGGCTGGGTCCGGGCCGATGACGGCCACCCGCACGTGGGCGACGACCGCGGTTCCGGCCGCCTCGATCGTCCAGTCGACGGTGTTCTCGCCGGCGTCGAAGATCCCGGGCGGAACCCCGCCCCAGTGGACTGACCCGGCGCCGCGGGCGATCGGGGCCGTGGAGGGCCTGCCCGCGTCCGCGCCGGCGGCCAGCGCGTAGTCGTCGCGGCGGCCGCTCGGAAAGACCAACACCGCAGCCGAATCGTCAAGCGCGGCAAACAGTTCGGGCCAGCCGGGGCCGTCCACACCCAATTCGTCGGCCAGGCCGGCGCCGGCTCGCACCAGATCCACCGCGCGCGGATCACCGTCCGCGACATGCGCGGCCAGGGCGGTGGCGTGCGGCGCCAGCAAGCCGGCGACGTCGGAATCCAGGGTGTCATCGGCGAAGAAGCCTTGCGCGCCGGCGGTCAACACCGCGACCTCGAGGTCCAGCAGCGCGCGATCGAGGCCGGCGATGCCGTCCTGTCGACTCGCGGGCCACCAGCGCCGCAGCCAGTGGCCCACGGCCAACCGGCGTAGCGGCCCGACCGACCCCGGCAGGATGTCCACCCCGGCGAGGTCGATGCTGCTTGGCTCGTCCGCCCCGCCCACCGCGGAAGCGAGTGCGACATGCCCGGATTCGCCGAGCACCCGCCAGAGCCAGTCGGCACGGCCGAAATCGGTGAATGTGATGTGGGCCTTGGCGTCGTTGGGGTCGTCCAGGGTCCACGACAGCACCGCGCCGCTGACCTCGAGCACCGCGGCCAGCGGAGTCGTCTCGGTGGTGGGGCCGGTAGTCCACAGACCGGAATCGGCGACCAATCTCATCCCGCCACCTGCAATTCCAGCATCGACTTGATTCGCTGCCGGTGATCCAGACTCACCGACCGCGCGACCCCCTCGAGCAGCGACCGCACGTCATCGACATCGTCGCAGGGCTCCTGCCAGACGTCGCGCCCGTGCAGCCGCGCCCACAGCCGGCTCAGGTAGGGCTGGGCGTACGCGGCGAGGTCGTCGACCACCTGCCGCTGGCGTGGATGGATCGGGCCGCCCTCGGCGAGGTAACGGCGGGCGTGCAGCACGTAGGCCTCCTTGCGCAGCCGCGCCTGGATCTGCGCCGCGAGGGCGTAGCGGCTGGCGACGGACGGGTCCAGCGGAGCCAACTCCGTCGCGATCTCGATGCCCGCGACGAGCGTGGCCTGTTTGTCCTCCGACAGCAGGCCCCAGGGCGCGCAGGCCCGGTCGACTTCCTCCTCGCAGAGCAGGGGAATGTCGGGCAGCGCGTCGCGGTCCAGGGCGCGGCGCAGGGTGGCGCGCACCCGGTCCACCACGCTGCGGTCGAGCGGCCGGTCGCTGTCGGCCCCGCCGGCCACGCGCGGTCGTTGTTGCGGCGCAACCGAACTCAGCCCCAGCTCGATTATCGACCACGGCAGTTGCGCCGCCTCGACGCGGGCCAGCGCGCCCAGGTTGTAGGGCGTCGCGTCGGCGATCATCGCCGACCAGACGCGCTGCCGGGCCGTCGTGGTGCGGTGGCTGTTGGCCGGTCCCAGGACGGTGGCGAGTTCGGCCAGGAACGGGCCGGTGACGGTGGCGCCCGCCCGCACGTCGCGCCAGCTGCGGTCGAGCTGGTCGGCCAACTTGGCCACCGCCTCGGGGTCGGCCAGGTACTGATGCAGCACCTCGATCGCGGTGCGGTCGCGACCCTGGTGGACGTCTTCCAGCACCGCGGCCGCCGTCTCTTGATCCTCGGCCGCCGGTTGGCCTTTCGTCACCGCGAGCTCGAAGCACACCGGGAAGTACAGTTCCTGGGCGTTTCCGGTGCGGATGCGCCGCCGGCGCCGCTCCATCTTGAGTACCTCGAACCAGGCAGCGGCCGAACGCAATTCGGCTGCGCTGCCGACGATCAGCTCACGCATCGCGTCGGCCGTCTCCGGGTTGACGACCGGTGCCGAATACTGCGGGTTGGAACGCAACCGGAGCACCAGCGGGTCGATGATGCGTTTGACGGTGCGGCTCAGCGGGCCGCCGTCGTCGCTGCTGAGCACCTCCACACCGGGGCCGATCGCCCGCCACGCCGCGTCGATCACCGACCGGCGGGGGTGGCCGACCGCGACGGCCAGCTGTGAATCCGCGCTCATCTGCCCAGAATAGGGGCTTCGCGTCGAACGCGGCAGCCGAAAACTTGGGTTCGGTAGCCGGCCGCCGGCCGCACGCTGGTGGCATGAAGAAGCTGTCAGTGCTGGTCGACCGGGTCCGGTCCGCCCGGCGTCGGGGCGGAGGGGACCGCGCCGTCGGGGTCGGCACCGTGCGCGCGGTCGAGCGACAAATTTTCATCGAGGTGGTCGCCGTCTCCGGTGAGACGTTCATCGGCAAGTTGGCCCGGTGCGGCGACGATCTCGACCTCTCGGTGCTGCGGCCCGGTCTGGTGGTCCTGGTGGCCTTCGATCCCGCTGCACGGGAGAGCCTTTCGCTGCCCGACGATGTGCTTGCGGTGCACGCGGCGTGGGTGGCGTCGCTGTGAGCGCTACCGGGCGCCGTCCACCGCGAAGCTGACGACGGCGCCCCAATACAGCGGGCTGGCCGTGGTATCGCCGTCGCGCCAGCGCCGCATCTGTTCGCGCTGCCACCGGTTCACCGCGCACCCGGCGTCCCCGTCGGCGCCATGGGCGCGATCCACGGCGACAACGACACCGGCCATCGGATCGGCGGTGGCCGTGGTGAACTGGCGATACGCCGCGG
>NZ_LZIX01000082.1:0-543 GCF_001666955.1 Mycobacterium sp. E735
GAATCGCAATCCATCTACGACGTTTCGGACGAGTTTTTTGCCCTGTTCCTAGATCCGACAATGGGCTATACGTGCGCTTATTTCGAACGCGAGGGCATGACGCTCGAAGAGGCGCAGAATGCGAAGTTCGATCTGGCGCTGGGCAAATTGAATCTCGAGCCGGGGATGACGCTACTCGACATCGGTTGCGGCTGGGGAGGAGCGCTGCACCGGGCGATCGAGAAATATGACGTCAACGTGATCGGGATCACGCTGAGTCGCAACCAGTTTGCCTACAGTAAGGCCAAAATGGCCGCCATCCCCACCGACCGCTCCGTCGAAGTCCGGTTGCAGGGCTGGGAGGAATTCGACGACAAGGTCGACCGCATCGTTTCGATCGGCGCCTTCGAGCACTTCGGCCGCCAGCGCTACGGCCGCTTCTTCAAGATGGCCTACCAGGTGCTGCCGTCCGACGGAATCATGTTGCTGCACACCATCGTTCGCCCCTCCTTCAAGGAGGCCAGGGCGCGGGGCATGACGCTGACGCACGAGATCGTGCACTTC
>NZ_LZIX01000083.1:0-1187 GCF_001666955.1 Mycobacterium sp. E735
CCGCGCTTGCGATCGCCGCTAGTCCGATGGCGGCGACCCGCTTCGCCCGGCTGCGCCGCGCTTGCGATCGCCGCTAGTCGTGGTCGCGCTGGGCGGTGGCGTAGCCGAGCGCCTCGCCGATGGTGTTGTGGTGGAACTCGAAACCCGCCCGCTCAAGCGCGGAGGGGATCGCGCGCTGGCCGATGAGCACGCCCTCCTCGGCGAACTCGCCGAGCGCGGCCCGCACCGCGAAGCCCGGCACCATCAGCGGGGTCGGGCGGTTGACCGCGCGGCCGAAGGCGGTGGTGAATTCGGCGTTGGTGACCGGCGCGGGCCCGGTCATGTTCACCGGGCCGGACAGCGCGGTGTTGGAGATCGCGAACAGCAGCGCCCGCACCTCGTCCTCCAGGGTGATCCACGACATGTATTGACGGCCGCTGCCCAGCCGCGCCCCCAGGCCCGCCCGGAACAACGGCCGCAACCGCCCCAGCGCGCCACCCGCCGGGGAGAACACCAGCCCGGTGCGGGCCAGCACCACCCGGGCGCCACCGTATTGGGCCGGCAGCGTCGCGGCCTCCCAGTCCTCGCACAGCTGGGCCAGGAAACCCTTTCCCGCCCGGTCGTTTTCGTCGACCACGCGGTCCTTGGTGTCCCCGTAGTAGCCCACCGCGCTGGCGTTGACCAGGGTCGCCACCCCGGCGTCGGCGACGGCATGCGCCAGCACTTCGGTGGGGGCGATGCGGCTGTCCCGCAGGCCCTGCTTGAAGGCGCCCGACCAGCGGCGCTGGCCGACGTTGACGCCGCACAGGTTGACGACGGCGTCGACGTCGCTGATCGCGTCGACGTCGAATTCGCCGCTCTCGGGGTTCCAGTGCAGCTCGTCGGAGTTCGACGGTGCCCGGCGCACGATGCGCAGCACCCGGTGGTCGGCCGCACGCAGGGCGGCGGTCAAGGCGGATCCGATCAGGCCGGATGAACCCGCGATCGCGATGACGGGTTTGGCCACGGTTCGCCAGTCCTCCTAGAGACCCAAGTCGGCCTCGAACGCTCCCTCTTCGAGCCGGTGCTTGATCGTGGTGAGGAAGCGTCCGGCGTCAGCGCCGTCGATGAGCCGATGGTCGTAGGTCAGTGGGAGATAGCAGATGGAGCGGACGCCGATGGACTCGTTGCCGAATTCGTCGACGATCACCCGGGGCCGCTTCACGATC
>NZ_LZIX01000084.1:0-2459 GCF_001666955.1 Mycobacterium sp. E735
ACCACGCACCACCGGCACCAGCCGTGGTACCACCGGGACCCGACACCAACTGCTGAGCCAACTGCGACCAAAACGCCGGGATACCGTTCGAGAAATAAGCAAGACCCGAGGTCTGCTTGAGGATCACCGTGTACAAGGTGGGGTTGAGGCCCAGGTAGTTGTTGGTCGGCGTGGGCAGCCCCGTCTGCAGGCCCTGGATCGCGTTGATCAGCCAGGTAAACGGCCCCGGCTGGGTGGTAGCCGCGGCCGTCACCTGCTGGGTCGGCGCCGCCGCCGTCACCAGCTGCGTGGTCGCCAGCTGCGACGTGCTCGAGGCCACCGTCTGGGCGGTGTTGCCCGCGGGCTGCTGAGCGGCCTGGGTCACCGCCAACGCCTGCTCGGCCACCCCATCAGGAGTCGTGGTGTTCGGCGGGGCATCAAAGGGCGCCAACTGCGAGGCCGTGGCCGAAGCCGCCGCATAGCCATACATCGCCGCCGCATCCTGGGCCCACATCTCCATGTACTGCGCCTCGGTCGCCATGATCGCCGGCGTGTTCTGCCCGAAGAAATTCGTCGCGACCAACGTCGCCAACAACACCCGATTAGCCGCAATCACCGGCGGCGGCACCGTCATCGCAAACGCCGCCTCAAACGCCGCCGCAGCCGCCCGACCCTGACTGGCCGTGTCCTCGGCCAACCCCGCCACCGCAGAAAGCCAACTCACAAACGGCACCACCGCCGACACCATCGACGACGACGCCGGACCCACCCACGGACCCGACGTCAACTCCGCAATCACCGAGCTATACCCACTGGCCGCCGCAGCCACCTCAGCAGCAATCTCATCCCACGCCGCCGACGCCGCCATCAACGAACCCGAACCCGGACCCGCATACATCCGACCGGAATTGATCTCCGGCGGTAACGCCCCGAAGTCAAACACCTGTTCTCCTCAGTTGGCCGGGATCGCTGGCGATCCCGGCAGTCGCATCGGATCAGTGGTGGCCGTGGTCACGGCTTCGTAAGCATTCGCCACCCGTAAGTCGCTGGCCGCCCGGAATCACCGACTCAGACCTCTCGGTCCGCCACCCCAGTCGGCGGGCTGTCCGGCGCATCCTGTCGATCCCGTGCCTGACGCCCAAATGTGGCTTGCCGCCACGCTTCTCGGACACCCGGTCAGGAACAACGTGCACCTTTAGCCTCGATTGATCCCTGCTGTCAGCAACCGAGCGACAGTCCGCGGTCTTACCGAACTGTCGCTCGTGAATGAGATTAGTTCGTTATCAGGGGCGCGCCGACACCCGACGCCAACTGTTCATTCCAGGCCAGCCACTGTTCATTCCCTGTCGACCACAGTTCACTTGTGGCAACTGTTTGTTCATTCGGGGTTTGCTTTGAAATCGTTCTCGATAGCGCCTGCACGGCACCTCGCGCCGGTCAGTCCTCTTCGAGGATCAGCGCCATTTCGGGGCACGAAGCGACGCCGTCCCGGGTCAGCTGCTCGTCCTCGGGCCGCACCTCATGCTCCTCGAGGATCGAATAGCCGGATTCGTCAATCGGGAACAAGTCAGGGTCGACGGCGTAGCACTGGGCATGACCCACGCATCTGGCTTGTTCGAGACGAACCCTCATGAGGTTCCCTCCCTACCGGGCTTCGCAGAATTGCAAGTCGCGTCAGCGAATCGAGCGGCGATTCGTCGCTGGCTAGAGTGTAGAAGATCGCCGCCGCGTGCAGCCGTTGACCGGAAACCATCGCGCCGGCGCGCGATCGGATTCGTGTCCCATTGCGACACATGCGATATTGGTGTGCCGGCTGGAAACGGTGCCGACGAAGTCCCCGCCGCAGCGGTGAGCAGATCAAGATAGACAAGCGGAGAGCCCATGAGCACTCCTGGCCAAGGCCAGCAAGGCACGTTCCACCTACCGCGCCTCGATTTCGAGAAGTTACCGATGGCCGAGGACCGGGGCGTCGGGTGGAAGGTGTTGCGCGACGCCGGCCCGGTGGTGTTCATGAACGGCCATTACTACATCACCCGCCGTGAGGACGTGCTGGCGGCGCTGCGCAATCCCCAGGTGTTCTCGTCCACGATCCTGCAGCCTCCCGGTCACCCGCTGCCCGTGCTGCCACTGGCGTTCGACCCTCCTCAGCACACCCGTTACCGGAAGGTGCTGCAGCCCTTCTTCAGTCCGCTCGGCCTGAGCAAATCCCGCCCGGTGCTGGAGCGGCACGCCGCCGAAATGATCGCCGCCCTTGCGGGCCAAGGCAAATGCGAAGTGATGGCGGACTTTGCGCACCTGTACCCGTTCCAGGTCTTCATGGATCTCTACGGCCTGCCGATCCAGGATCGCGACCGCCTGATCGATTGGAAGGACACTGTCGTCAGCGACAAGCCCTACCTCACCCAGGCCGACCTCGAGAAGAGCCAGCTGCTGTTGGAGTACCTGGTCAATGCGATCCAGCAACGCCGCCAAAACCCCGG
>NZ_LZIX01000085.1:0-1834 GCF_001666955.1 Mycobacterium sp. E735
TCGGCGCAGGCGTCCTCGGCGAGGCCGACGTGGTGCAGGCCTGCACGGACGTCTACGGCGATCGCATCGACCGCGCCTGCGCCCTCGTCGCGCCCTACATCGTCGACAATCCGCCTTACCGGCCATTCCTCGTGGCCGTCTCCGCCAACATCCGCACTTTCGTCGACATCCATACCTTCGCCTATGAAAGCGCACAGACGCGCCAACAATGGGCAGCCGCCTTTCACGAAACCGCCGGCGGCCCCTTCGCCGGTGTGTACGGGCGGTGCTTCGCGGGCCTTGCCGCATTCGCCCAACTCGACCTGCCCACCGCGGAGAACCGCTACACCGAAGCGCTCGTTTTGGCTCAGAACGAAGCCGGCCCGCATTCACATGCGGCCCGGCTGGCGGGCGCCCTGCTGGGCCGGCTCCACTACGAACGCGGTGAAATCGATACGGCCGAAGGGCTGTTGGAGCAATGTCACGAGCTCGGCGCCGAAAGCGGTGTCGTTGACTTCATGATCGCGACCTACAGCACCCTGTCCCGTATCAAGGTGCTTCGTGGCGACATCGATGAGGCGCTCGGCCTACTGGACGAAGGACATGTTGCGGCTCAGCAGCTTTCGTTGCCGAGGCTGTCCGCAGCGCTGGACAACGAGTGCGTGCGTCTACACCTCGCGCTGGGCGACACCAGCCGCGCGCAACAGATTCTCGCACGCCGCGGCAACGATGTGGCCAACGGCATGGACGGCATCGCGATGGCCACCCGGCACTACCAACTGAGCGCGCGGGCCCAAATCGCTTGCGCGGAAAACAACTACGACACAGCACACGATCTGGTGTCCAGGATGCATCACGAAAGCACCGCCGCCGGATGGCGTCTCGGCGCAGCCCTCAGCACCATCGAACTCGCCAGGGTTGTCTTCCTCGCCGGCGACCCCGAAGCCGCCGCCGAAATCCTCGTCCCCGCGCTGCTCGACGGCGCGCGCGCCGGGCTACTGCGCACCATCGTCGACGCCGGGCCGGAGATCCTCAAAACCATTGCCCATCTTCGCGACGCCAGCCGGACCCGCCGCTGGCCGCCCAAGCTGGCCCAGGTTCCGCCCGATTATCTCTCGCGGTTGCTGGCCACTGCCCACGCCGACGCCAAACACGCGGCCATCCCGGTCGTCACGCGCGACTCCGATCGTGCTCCCACGCCGGAAGAACCGCTCAGCCCCCGCGAAATCGAGGTACTGCGGCTCTTGGAGCGTGGAATGTCGAACAAGCAGATCGCGCGGAACCTGGGGGTCACGATCAACACCGTCAAGTGGTACCTCAAGGGCATCTACATCAAGCTGGGCGCTACCAGGCGCGGGGAATCGGTCTCCGAGGCCAGGCGGCGACACCTGTTGCCCTAGTTGCGCCTCGGGTCTGGCTGCTGTCGCCGCCTTCGGTTAGCGTCGTCGGCGTGACCCTCAAAGACATCCCCCTGACCACCCTCGACGGCCGGCCGACCACGCTGGCCGAATTGGCCGACGGCGCGACGCTGGTTGTCAACGTCGCCTCCAAGTGCGGGTTGACTCCGCAATACACGGCGCTGGAGAAGCTCGCCGAGGACTACGGCGAGCGCGGCCTGACCGTCGTCGGCGTCCCCTGCAACCAGTTCATGGGCCAGGAGCCGGGCACGGCCGAGGAGATCCAGGAGTTCTGTTCGACGACGTACGGCGTGACGTTCCCGCTGCTGGCCAAGACCGAGGTGAACGGCGACGATCGTCACCCGCTCTACGCCGAGCTGACCAAGGCCGCCGATTCCGCCGGCGAGGCCGGCGACATCCAGTGGAATTTCGAGAAGTTCCTGATCGCACCCGACGGT
>NZ_LZIX01000086.1:0-11307 GCF_001666955.1 Mycobacterium sp. E735
GATCACCGCGATGGTCGTGCGCGAGGACTCGATGACGCTGTACGGCTTCACCGACACCGAGACCCGAGACCTGTTCCTGACCCTGCTGACCGTGTCGGGGGTGGGCCCCCGGCTGGCGATGGCGACGTTGGCGGTTCACGACGCGGCGGCGTTGCGGCAGGTGCTGTACGACAGCGACGTGGTCGCGCTGACCCGGGTTCCCGGGATCGGCAAACGCGGTGCCGAACGAATGGTGCTCGAGCTGCGGGACAAGGTGGGCGCGGTGTCAGCGGGCGCGCCCGCGTCCGTGGTCAACGGGCACGCGGTGCGCGGGCCGGTGGTCGAGGCGCTGGTCGGCCTGGGCTTCGCCGTCAAGCAGGCCGAGGAGGCCACCGACAAGGTGCTGGCCACCGATCAGGACGCGACGACATCCGGCGCCCTGCGCGCCGCCCTCTCGCTGCTGGGCAAGACCAAATGAGCAGCCCCGACGATGACTTCGCCGACCGCGAGCTGTCGCCGGCGCTGGCCGTCGGGGAGGGGGACATCGACGTCAGTCTGCGGCCGCGCTCGCTGCGGGAGTTCATCGGCCAGCCGCGGGTGCGCGAACAGCTGCAGCTGGTGATCGAGGGCGCCAAAAATCGCGGCGGCACACCGGATCACATCCTGCTCTCGGGTCCGCCGGGGCTGGGCAAGACGTCGCTGGCCATGATCATCGCCGCCGAGCTCGGGTCCTCGTTGCGCGTGACGTCGGGTCCGGCGCTGGAACGCGCCGGTGACCTGGCCGCCATGCTGTCCAACCTGGTCGAGCACGACGTGCTGTTCATCGACGAGATTCACCGCATCGCCCGGGCCGCCGAGGAGATGCTGTACCTGGCGATGGAGGACTTTCGCGTCGACGTGGTGGTCGGCAAGGGTCCAGGCGCGACGTCGATCCCCCTGGAGGTGGCGCCCTTCACCCTGGTCGGCGCCACCACCCGGTCCGGCGCGCTGACCGGGCCGCTGCGCGATCGGTTCGGGTTCACCGCCCACATGGACTTCTACGAGCCCGCCGAGTTGGAGCTGGTGCTGGCCCGCTCAGCCGGCATCCTCGGCATCGAGCTGGGCGCCGAGGCGGCCGAGGAGATCGCCCGGCGCTCGCGCGGGACACCGCGCATCGCCAACCGGCTGCTGCGGCGGGTCCGCGACTTCGCCGAGGTGCGCGCCGACGGGGTGATCACCCGCGACGTCGCCAAGGCCGCACTGGCGGTCTACGACGTCGACGAGCTGGGCCTGGACCGGCTGGACCGGGCCGTGCTGTCGGCCCTGACCCGCAGCTTCGGCGGGGGCCCGGTCGGGGTCTCGACCCTGGCGGTGGCCGTGGGGGAGGAGGCCACCACGGTCGAGGAGGTGTGCGAACCGTTCCTGGTCCGCGCCGGGATGGTCGCCCGCACGCCGCGCGGCCGGGTGGCCACCGCGCAGGCATGGACACACCTGGGCATGAGCCCGCCGGCGGGCGTCACCGGGTTGGGCCAACCAGGCCTGTTTGACTAGTGGCGATCGCGAGCGCGGCGAAGGCCGGGCGATGCGGGTCGCCACCGTTTGACTAGTGGCGATCGCGAGCGCGGCGAAGGCCGGGCGATGCGGGTCGCCACCGTTTGACTAGTGGCGATCGCGAGCGCGGCGAAGGCCGGGCGATGCGGGTCGCCACCATTGGACTAGTGGCGATCGCGAGCGCGACCAAATCGTGACCTTTGCGGGTCAGCCCGGCCGCGGCGGTCCGCGGCTACGCTGTCCGGCCTGCTCAGGCCCCTGCCACCCCGGCGGACCAGCCACAGCCGGCGTTCCCAGCCGACACCCTGGCGGCCCGCGATCGGTTATGCGTGGGCGTCGTCGGGTAACCAAGCTCACAGCAGTAATACCTGTTGAAGGAGATTCTGATGAGGACCACGCGCTACGACAACGAACGCCCTCGCGCGCTGTACATGCCACGCACCCGCGGCGCGCTAACCGGGCTGCTCCTGATTCTGTTGGGCGCCTGGGGCGCACTGGTGCCGTTCTTCGGGCCCAACATCGACTGGGCCTACCTGACCGACCCGGCGTGGACGTGGACCACGACCAAGGGCTGGCTCGAGGTGCTCCCCGGGGCCGCCACGGCGTTGGGCGGCCTGCTGGTCCTTACGTCGGGCAACCGCGCCAGCGGCGTCTTCGGCGGTTGGCTGGCGGTCCTCGGCGGGGCCTGGTTCGTGGTCGGCCGCGCGTTCGCGTCGACCCTGGGCATCGGCGACCTCGGGCAACCGGTGGCGTCGACGGACCTGAAACGAGCCCTGCTCGAGGTCACCTACTTCACCGGCCTGGGCGCCCTGATCGTGTTCCTGGGCGGGGCGGCCGTGGCGCGCCTGGCGGTGCGGCACGCGCGAGACGTCGTGGTGACCGAGCCGGCCCCGGTGGCGGCCGAAGCGGTGCCGGCCGGCGGCCCGGCCATGTACGACGAGACGCGGGGCGTGCCCGCCGCGCGGACGGACCGGGTCGAACCCGAGCCCCGCGGGCGTGGTTTCTTCGGTCGGCGCGCCGGTGGCGGCCTGTTCCACCGGCACCACCACGCCGGCGTGTAACGAGTAACGCGGGAGGCGCCGGTAGCCCTTGGCTGCCGGCGCCCTTTCGCGTCCGCGCAGTCCGGGCGACCGCAGGTCGGTAAAGTTCCACCGCGCAGGCCTCGACCACCGAGGAGGAGCGATGATCACTGCCGGGTTGGTGTTCGCCGGACTGGCGGCTTTACTGCACGTCTACATCTTTGTAATGGAATCGTTCACCTGGACCTCGCCGCGCACCCGCGCCACGTTCGGCACGACGGCCGAGGAGGCCGAGACCACCAAGTTGCTGGCCTTCAACCAAGGCTTCTACAACCTGTTCCTGGCCGTGGTCACCGGCCTCGGCATCGGGGCGATCATCTTGCGGCACAACGCCGTTGGGGCGGCGCTCATCTTCGCCGGCGTCGGGCCCATGGCCGCGGCCGCGGTGGTCCTGCTGCTGTCCGCACCGGAGAAGGGGCGTGCCGCCGTCACGCAGGGCGTCTTTCCGGCGATCGCGATCGCGCTGCTGCTGCTCGGCCTCAGATTTTAACATCTGTCTCACCAGCCCCAATGGTCACCGCCCGGGGGCGGAATTCCGCGCGCCGCATGGGTTACAAGCGGAAATGGTCGGGTACCCATGCCGGGCCGGAAACAGGCCCGGTATTCAACGAGGGGATGTCATGAAATACGCAGAAGACGGCCAAACACGCGGGCTGAGCATGCCGCGTTCGCGTGGCGCGGTCAGCGGACTGCTCCTGGTCATCATGGGAGCTTGGGGGGCGTTAATACCGTTTGTCGGACCGCGCTTCAACTTCGCCTACACGCCCGATCGGGAGTGGGCGTGGAGTACGGCTCGAGGGTGGCTCGAGGTCCTGCCGGGGGCGGCGACCGTGCTGGGTGGCCTCTTGCTGATCGTCGCCGGAAACCGCGTCGCGGCGATGCTGGGCGGCTGGCTCGCGGTCGTGGCCGGCGCCTGGTTCGTCGTGGGCGGCCAGTTCGCGCCGCTGCTGGGAATCGGCTCCGCCGGTGATCCGGTCGCCGCGACCGACCGCAAGCGCGCGGTGCTCGAGGTCAGCTACTTCTCCGGACTGGGTGCGCTGATCGTCTTCGTGGGCGGAGTTGTGCTGGCGCGCACGGCCGTGCGGCTGGCGCGTGACGTCCAGCCCGTCGCGCCGGTGGCCGCCGCCGCGCCGGGCGTCGAACCGTACCGCGAATCGACGTACGAGCCGGCCGAGGTGTCCTCGGGCGCACTGACCAAGCCGCGCACGGCTGCCGACCCGGAGCCCAAGCGCGGGTGGCGTCGCCAGCGCTCGGGCGCGGCGGCGGGTGCCAACGCCGCGTACCTGCGCTGGCCGCACCCTTCGCAGTAACGCGCTCACACAAAGACCGATCGCCGGCCCGAAGCCAGGCTGGCGATCGGTCTTTGCTGCCTTTACAGCAGTCCGAGCAACTGCAGGTCGGTGATGTACTTGACGATGATCGGCGCCGAGACATGCGGAATGTCTTTGTCGGGGCCGACTTTCGCCTCTTGCACCGCGGCGCGGAAGCGGTCGGTCGGTGCCATCGAACCGTTGATCGGCACTGAAGGCTTCTGGTAGTTGTGCAGCAGCGGCAGCAGCGAGTACTGGCGTTGCCGCTCCGGCAGGCCCCGCATCGTCTGCTCGAACCGCCGCAGCCATTCGCCGTAGTCGGCGATGCGCTGGATCCCATAGCCGGCCTCGATCAGCCAGTCGACGTACTCGTCGAGGCCGATGCCGTCGTCGTAGGGATTCATCACGTGGTACGTCTGGAACCCGTCGCCTTGAGAGACGTCGTCCAGCACCTGCGTGCCCAGCGTGGTGATCGCCGCGGCGATGAACTCCACCGGCAGGCCGTCGTAGTGCGAACGCTGGCGGTTGCCCTCGGCGTCCAGCTCGTAGAACGAACCGGGCGCGACACCGGTGGCGACCAGGCTCAGCATCAGCCGGGTGAACATGTCCGGCAGGTTGAGCTGGCCGGCGTAGGTGGTGTCGGCCAGGATCATGTCGCAGCGGAACACCGCCACCGGCAGGCCACACAGGTCGTGCGCCTCGCGCAGCAGCACCTCGCCGGCCCACTTGCTGGTGCCGTAGCCGTTGGCGTAGTTGTCGTTGATCGCGCGGGTCGCGCTGATCTGCCGGATGTCGGCGTCCTCGACGAACTGGCCGGGCTTGATCTGGTCGCCGACGCCGATCGTCGACACATACGTGTACGGCTTCAGCTTGGTGGTGAGCGCGATCCGGATCAGTTCGGCGGTGCCCAGCGCGTTGGGGCCGAACAGCTCGCTGTAAGGCAGCACGTGGTTGACCAGGGCGGCCGGGTCGACGATCAGGTCGACCGTGTCGGCCAGCCGCTGCCAGGTGTGCGGGTCCAGGCCGAGGTTGGCCTCACCCTTGTCGCCGGCGATGACCTCCAGGTGGTCGGCGGCAAGCTCCCGGTAGTGCGCCAGCAGCTTGGGGTCGCCGCTGTCGAAGGTCTTGTCCAGCCGGCCGCGGGCCTCCGCGTCGGACTTGGCGCGGACCAACGCAATCACCTTGCCGTCGACCATGTCCATGCGCTCGAGCCATTCCAGCGCCAGGTAGCGACCCAGGAAGCCGGTCGCGCCGGTTAGCAGCACCGTCCGCACCTCGCTGGTGGGCTTGGGCAGGCTGGGCGCGGCGGCCAGCGTCTCGGCCTCGAGGAACTTGTCCAGTGTCAGGTCACCGGCGTGCACCTCGGTCGCGTCACGGCCGTGCACGGCGGCGAAGGTGGGCCGCTTGGTGCCCTGGCGCTCGCCCTCGATGTAGTTGGCGATGGCCTGCAGGTCGCTGGCCGGGCTGACGATGACGCCGACGGGGACGTCGATGTCGAAGATCTCGCGCAGCAGGTTCCCGAACGTCAACGCCGACAACGAGTCTCCGCCCAGGTCGGTGAAGTGCGCGTCGGGCGTCAGCTCGCTGCTCGCGGTGCCCAGCATGGCCGCGGCGGCCCGGCTCACGGTCTGCAGCACGGGCGCGTTCGCGCCGTTGCGCCGCAGTTCGGCCAGCTCGTTGGCCTGTCCCTGGGCCAGCTCGGCGTAGAGCTGCTCGAGCCGCTCGCCGTAGTGCTGCTTCAGCTTCGGCCACGCCAGCTTGCGGATCCCGGTCAACAGACCGTTCTCCAGGCTGAACGGCGTGGACTCGATGATGAAGTCGCGCGGCACCTCGTAGGACTGCAGGGCGGCCTGGCGCGCGACGTGCTGCAGCGAGTCGGCGATCTTGGGCTTGAGGCTCTCCTGGTCGCCCGAGGCCAGCGCCTCCTCCGTCGGGACCACGACTGCCAGCAGGTAGGGCTGGGAGCTGTTCCCGTAGACGTAGATCTGGCGCACCAACGGGCTGTTGCCGAACTCGGCCTCCAGCTTGGCCAGGGTCACGAACTCGCCCTGCGCCAGCTTGAGCACGTTGTTGCGGCGGTCGACGTAGACCAGCTTGTCGGGCGCGACCTCGGCGAACACGTCGCCGGTCCGGTAGTAGCCGTCCTCGTCGAACACGTTGGCCGTCGTCTCGGCCCGCTTGTAGTAGCCGGGGAACATGTTCTCGGTCCGCAACAGCAACTCGCCGCGGGGGTACGGCCGGTCGGTACCGAAGTAGCCCAGGTCCGGCACGTCGACGAGCTTGTAGTCGATCACCGGCGGGCGCTGGATCTCGCCGTCGAACAACACCATGCCGGCCTCGGTGGAGCCGTAGCCGTCCATCAGGTGCATCTCGAGCAGCGATTCGACCCACGTGCGCAGTTCGGGCGAGGTGGGCGCGGAGCCCGTCATCGCGAA
Organism: Mycobacterium sp. E735; assembly: GCF_001666955.1. Classification (NCBI taxonomy): domain Bacteria; kingdom Bacillati; phylum Actinomycetota; class Actinomycetes; order Mycobacteriales; family Mycobacteriaceae; genus Mycobacterium; species Mycobacterium sp. E735. Next base: position 6,334 of record NZ_LZIX01000086.1, read on the forward strand.
GATGTAGCGCCCACCCAACAGGTACTGACGCTGGTCTGCGAGAACTTGCGCCTCGACCGCTGCGCGGTCGCCGCCGTCGGCGAGCCGCCGTTCGACCAGGCGCTGGAATTCGCCGAACAGGGTCTCCCAGATGCGCGGCACGAAGTTCAGCTCGGTCGGCCGCACCAGCTCGAGGTCCTCGAGCAGGGTCGAGAGGTCGCTCTTGGCGGCGAAGTAGGCCGTGCCGCCGTTGCCGAGCGTGCCGTAGAGGATGCCGCGGCCCATGACGTGGCTCATCGGCATGAAGTTCAGGGTGATTGACGCGGCGCTCTCGCCGAACCAGTTCCTGCTGCCCCGGCGCCAAATCTTGGCGACGTTGCTCTGCGGGTACATCGCGCCCTTGGGCGCGCCGGTGCTTCCGGAGGTGTAGACGAGCAGGGCCAGAGGGTCGGATTCCTCGCTGGCCGGGAGCGGCGCGTCCGGCAACGCCTTGCCGCGCTCGAGCACCTCGGCGAGCGTTTCGACCACGACGTCGGTGTCCGCGAGCCGGGTGCGGGCGGTCTCCACCGCCTCCCGCTCGTCGTCGACCTCGGGGTGGTAGTCGAACACCACCAGCTTGGCGGGCCGGTAGCCGCTCAGGATCAGCTCCACGGCGTCGGGCAGCTGGTTGGCGCTCGCCGCGATCACGGTGGGCTCGGTCTCGGTCACGATCGGCTGCAGCGACGTCAGCGACGCGCTGGTCTGCAGCGGGACCGACACCGCACTGATCGTCGCCAGCGCCATGTCGATGGTGGTGTAGTCGACGCTGTTGAAGCCAAGCACGCAGACCCGGTCACCGGTGTGCACCTCGTCGTCGGACCAGGCGCGGCCGAGCGCGGAAACCCGCTCGCCGAGCTCCCGATAGGTCAGCGTCTCGAACCGGGAAAGCAACTCCAGCCTGGTGCGTCCGCTGGCCGGGTCCTTGACGAACTCCACCGCGCGGTGCGCCAGCGCGGGCCGGTCGGCATACCCCTCGAGCACGGTCCGGATCACCTGCGGGAGGCGCAGCCCGGGCCGCTCGAGCGCCGATTCGACCGCCGGGTCGGGGCGGGCGGCGGCGAACTGGGGGTCGTTGGCGGTCAGGTCCTCGATGCGGCGCTCGAGCCGCTCGTCGTGCGTGGTGGTCGACATAGAAATTTCCTCGCAATGAAAGATATTGAGTCTTCTCGCGCCGATGCGCTGACCATTAGAACGTTAGCTAAAGTAACGGTATTCCACCATGGCCGCGCCGCGGCGCAAGTTGTGAGATTGCCCACCCGGGCCGGTCGACCCCGTCTTACAGGTCGGCCAGCAGTCCTGCCAGGACGTCGATGCCCTCGTTCAGCAGTTCGTCGCTGATGGTCAGCGGCGGCAGCAGCCGGATGATGTTGCCGAACATGCCGCACGTCAACACGACGACGCCGGCGGCATGGGCCGCCTTGGACAGCTTCTGAGTCAGCTCCGCGTCGGGCTCGGCGGTACCTGACTTGACCAACTCGATGGCGATCATGGCGCCGCGGCCGCGCACCTCGCCGATCCGGTCGTCGGCGGCCTGCAGGCGCAGCAACGGCTCGGTGATCAGCCGTTCCAGTTGCCGGGCCCGCTCGATCAGCCCGTCACTTTCGATCGTTGAAATGGTGGCCAATGCTGCAGCACAGGCGATCGGGTTGCCACCGAATGTGCCGCCCAACCCGCCGACATGCGACGCGTCCATGATCTGCGCCCGGCCGGTGACCGCCGACAGCGGCAGCCCGTCGGCGATGCCCTTGGCGGTGCAGATCAGGTCGGGTTCGATGCCCTCGTGTTCGCACGCGAACATCGCGCCGGTGCGCGCAAACCCGGTCTGCACCTCGTCGGCGATGAACACCACGTCGTTGTTGCGGCACCAGTCGAGCAGGGCTGGCAGGAATCCCTCGGCCGGCACGATGAAGCCGCCTTCGCCGGCGATCGGTTCGATGATGACCGCGGCGAGGCTCTCGGCGCCGACCTGGCTCTCGATGACGTCGATCGCCCGCGCGGCGGCCTTCTCCCCGTCGGTGGCCAGCTCCTTATCGAGAAGCCCGTCCCGGTACGGGTAGGACACCGGGGCCCGGTAGACCTCCGGCGCGAACGGGCCAAAGCCGCTCTTGTACGGCTTGGACTTGGCGGTCAGCGCCATCGCCAGGTTGGTGCGGCCGTGGTACGCGTGGTTGAACGCCACGACGGCGGGCTTGCGGGTGTACGCGCGGGCGACCTTGACGGCGTTCTCGACGGCTTCCGCACCGGAGTTGAACAGCACCGAGCGCTTCTCGCCGGAGCCCGGCGTGATCCGGTTGAGCTCCTCGGCGACGGCGACGTACTGCTCGTACGGCACGACCATGAAGCAGGTGTGGGTGAATTCGGCGACCTGGGCGCGCACCGCCTCCACCACCCGGGGCGAGGAGTTGCCGACGGTGGTGACCGCGATGCCGGAGGCCAGGTCGATGAGCCGGTTGCCGTCGACGTCCTCGATGATGCCGCCGAACGCCCGCGCCACGAACACCGGCAGCGAGACGTTCACCCCGTGCGACACCGCCGCGGCGCGGCGTTTGGTCAGCTCCAGCGAAGCGGGACCGGGGATTTCGGTGACCAGCTGGCGTGTCTGCTCGAGGCCGGCCACGATCTTCTCCTCACCGCGGCGCGCCTGTCACGTCGCGACTCAAGCCTATCCGGCGCGTCCCCGCCCGGCCTCTCATGTACGGCGGCGCTCGGGGGCGACCTGCGGCAATGGCACACTGGCCGGTACGAGGTGCGCGGCCCGCGGGTCGTCCCGGCCACCGATGGCCTTCAGTGCCACGACGAAGCCACTACGAAGCCACTACGAAAAGACAGGCCCGTTCATGGAAAGTTTGATCCTGTTCCTGCCCTTCCTGCTCATCATGGGCGGGTTCATGTACTTCGCCTCGCGCCGGCAGAAGCGGGCGATGCAGGCCACCATCGACCTGCACGAGTCGTTGCAGCCGGGCGACCGCGTGCACACCACATCCGGGCTCGAGGCCACGGTCGTCGAGATCACGGACGACACCGTCGACCTCGAGATCGCGCCCGGGGTGGTCACGACCTGGATGAAGCTGGCGATCCGCGACCGGATACTGCCCGACGAGGACGACCTCGCCGAGGACGACGACGCCGACGATTTGGAGGAATTCGGCGACAACCGGGCGACCAAGGATTCCTGACGGCGATTGCGGCCCAAACCCACCAGCGGCGCGATCGCGGTGAGGGAGGCACGTAGTCTTTTCTAGGCTCTGTCCGGGGTAAGAAACCGATTCTCGAGGAGATAGAAGGAACGTGGCATCGTCTTCGGCGCCGGTGCACCCTGCCCGCTACCTGTCCGTCTTCCTGTTGCTGCTCGTCGGCGTCTATCTGCTGGTGTTCCTGACCGGCGACAAGCGGGCCGCACCCAAGCTCGGCATCGACCTGCAGGGTGGCACCCGCGTCACGTTGACCGCGCGCACCCCGGACGGCTCACGTCCGAGCCGCGACGCGCTGGCACAGGCGCAGCAGATCATCAGCGCGCGCGTCAACGGGCTGGGCGTCTCCGGTTCGGAGGTCGTGGTCGACGGCGACAACCTGGTGATCACCGTGCCCGGCAACGACGGCAACGAGGCCCGCAACCTGGGGCAGACCGCTCGTCTCTACATCCGCCCGGTGCTGAACTCGATGCCGGCGCAGGAGCTCCAGCCCAAGCCCGCGCCGCAGGCGCCCCCGCCCGGGCAGGCGCCGCCGCCGGGCCAGCCTGCGCCCGGGCAGGCGCCGCCCCCGGGCCTCGCCCCGCCGCCGGGGCAGGCGCCGCCCGGCCAGCCCGCACCGGCGCAACCCGCACCGCAGGGTGGACGGCCGCCGGCCCAGCCACGGCCGTATCCGCAGGACCCGCCGCCGCCCAGCCCCGCCCGCAACGAGGTCAATCCCAGTGTCGCCGAGACGGTTTGGGCCTCCGACGCTTCGAAGGACAGCGGCAGCGAGCCGTACTTGAGGACGTTGGCCAGCTGCTTGGCGGTCGCGGCCGTGAACGGCGGGTCGCCGCCGGTGATCTGCGTCCGGCCGCCGGGGATGGCTTCCTGGATCATCGGCGCGCTGACGACCTGGGAATCCAGCGTGAAGGCGGTCTGGGTGCCGATGTGGGCGGCGGTGAAGTCGGCCCAGGTGTTGGCGGCCGCCGGCTTGAACTGCACGTCCACCACGTAGCCGATGCCGCGCTGGTTCATCCCCGAGGTGGCGTCCTGAATCTGGTCGCCGCTGATGATCGACGGCGCCAGCAGGTACGCCACCTTGTGGTCGGTCGAGCAGGTCACCAGGGGCAGGTTCGGGTCGTCGTTGCCGGCGAGGATGTCCTCTTTGTCGCAACGGGTCGCCTGGAATTGCAGCGCCAGGAACTGGACGCCCTGGCGGGTGCTCTGCCGCCACTTCTTCTCATCGGCGATGCGATCGGCGAGCTCCTTGCGCGGGTCCGGGGGCGCGGGCTGCTCGGCCGGCGGCACGTCGGCCGGTGGCGCGTTCCCCGCGGGCGCGGGCGGCGGGGCGGGGCTGGGCGTCTCCGGTTCGGAGGTCGTGGTCGACGGCGACAACCTGGTGATCACCGTGCCCGGCAACGACGGCAACGAGGCCCGCAACCTGGGGCAGACCGCTCGTCTCTACATCCGCCCGGTGCTGAACTCGATGCCGGCGCAGGAGCTCCAGCCCAAGCCCGCGCCGCAGGCGCCCCCGCCCGGGCAGGCGCCGCCGCCGGGCCAGCCTGCGCCCGGGCGGGGGCCGCCCCCGGGCCTCGCCCCGCCGCCGGGGCAGGCGCCGCCCGGCCAGCCCGCACCGGCGCAACCCGCACCGCAGGGTGGACGGCCGCCGGCCCAGCCACGGCCGTATCCGCAGGACCCGCCGCCGCCCAGCCCCGCCCGCAACGAGGTCAATCCCAGTGTCGCCGAGACGGTTTGGGCCTCCGACGCTTCGAAGCAACGCGGCCCG